>DEAP01000037.1 GCA_002348225.1 Dehalococcoidia bacterium UBA2979 | reverse complement strand
TTTGCCGTTACTTTCCGACAAATCGACCCTTTCTATGTCTTAGACCTAAGCGACCCCACTAACCCCGAGGTAGTCGGAGAGTTAAAGATTCCAGGATTTTCAACTTACCTACATCCAATTGATGAAAACTACGTGATAGGCATTGGACAGAACGCAACCGATGAAGGGAGAGTCCTAGGTCTCAAGGTCAGCTTGTTTGACGTTTCTGACAATACAGACCCCCGCGAAACGGCAACATGGACAATGAATGACGCTAATTCACCAGCTGAATCGGACCACCGGGCCTTCCAGATTTACGGGCAGACAATAATACTTCCCGTGCAAAGCTGGTCAGGAAACTTTAACGGAGCTGTACTTCTTGAGGTAGGCGAAGGAAAGATTTCATATGTAGGTGAAATTACCCATGAAACCGAATCGACGGGGCCAGTAAGTGACTGCCGTGAACTCACAGCTAATGAATTTGAAGGGACAGAAATCGAATTCTGGATCGAAAATGCTGGCAGCTACTACCAACTCTGTAGCGCTACCGACACTGGAGGCTATGGGGAGGAATCTTGGTGCGACTCAATTCCACTATCTGAATTAGATATTTGGTTCGGTCGAGAAAGTGAAGAAATCAGTGCAGTTCTTCTAGAAATTGGAGCTGTAGATGGTGATCGTATTGAAGAATGCTGGATACAGCCTTTCGATTGGAATTTGCAGATCCAACGAGGCCTCATAATTAATGATGTTCTTTGGACCATGAGTTGGGGCCAACTCCAATCAAACTTACTTGACGGGCTGGAAACTATATCAGTAGTCACTATTGATTGAGGAACTTAAAAGAGAAGGCGCCACCGAGGTGGCGCCTTCTCGACCCCATCGTTAAAATGGGGTTCAAGGGTTGGAATGCCATTTTATCAGCTATTCAACCTGTCGCATTGAGTCCAGAATCCTATAAAGTCAGAATGATATGAAAATACTTCGCAAACTCATTAAATTCGCCGCCATAGCAGCCGTGATTGCCCTTATCGTTTCGCGATTACGTAGTCGGGCTACTGAAGGGGATCAAGACGAAGATGAAGGTGACTTTAGCTGGCCTCCTATAAACCTAACTGATTCCGAGGAACCAATTGATCCTACATTGACCGAACCGACTGATGGAAGTCCTCTGGAGCCGCGAAATTGGGTGACGTGCGATGCTAGTGGCGACTGCCCTGCTTCACATCCTGTCAAGGCTAAAGATGGCAGTGGCTTATACCATGTGCCCGGAGGCAACGCTTACGAGCGCACAATCCCTGACAGGTGCTACGCCTCAGCGGAAGATGCTGAATCAGATGGCTACCGCCCTGCTCAACGATAAATAGAGTCACAAGTTAAGAACCGAGCACCTCGTTACTCCATCCGTTTGTATAAGTAATTCAGCGATATCATTTGGAACTTCATCTTGTGTTGAAATGACCATCAACGCCCCTAATCCATCCTTGCTTCGACCGACATTCATATCAACAATATTAATTCTCTCTTCACCCAAAATGGTTCCTACTTTTCCTATCACCCCTGGCCGGTCGTCATTTCGAAGAATAACCATATGCGTGCTTGGCGGCATATCAACTGTGTGATCATCAACCATTACTATTCGAGCTTCGCCTTTTAGCCCAACAAGCGTTCCTGCTATCGCATGCTCACCTCCTCGAATAGTAACTGTGTTGACGTAATCAGCGGATGAAGTAGTGGTTACCGAACGAATCTGAACGCCATGGTCTTTTGCAACATCGATAGCATTTACATAAGAAATAGGCTGATCGGTAATTCCCGCAAGAAGTCCTTTGACAGCAGAGAGTTCTGTAATTTTGTTATCGTATCCTCCGATTTCCCCTGCGAATTCTATTTCGACTATCTCAGGGAGTTCATTCAAAAGCCCAGAGAATATTGCCCCAAGCTGTTCTGCTAGAGGAAGGAAGGGACGAACGGTTTCAGCAGCTTCGGTTGCTGCCACGTTGACGGCATGAGGAACAAAATCGCCAAGAAGAGCTAGCTCTACCTGTTCAGCAATTGACTCTCCAGCTTTGTCCTGCGCCTCGGTAGTGCTAGCTCCAAGATGCGGAGTGACCACTATTTGTGGCAGAGAGAAGAGTGGAGATTCGGTAACCGGTTCATTTTCGAATACGTCGATCGCCGCCCCAGCGATTTTTCCTGCTGTGACCGCTTCAGCTAAGTCGGCCTCGTTAACAATTCCACCTCGGGCAACATTAATTATCCTTAGACATGGCTTAGCATTGGAAAGCAGCTCAGCATTAACAAGATTTTCCGTCTCCGGTGTTTTTGCTACGTGGATTGTTAAAAAATCCGAAATTTGTATTAATTCCTCTAGGGACATTAGTTGGACCGACAGTTGACGGGCCCTCTCGGTAGCAACGAATGGGTCGTATGCAACAAGATTCATCCCGAAAGCAAGTGCACGCTGAGCCACCAACTTACCAATTCTCCCGAGGCCTATAATTCCAAGAGTTTTATCAGCAAGTTCGACGCCCGTCCATTCATTGCGCTCCCATCGTCCACTCTTCAAAGCAGAATTTGCTTGCGGAATATTGCGCGCTTGGGCAAGTATCAAGGCGATTGTATGCTCTGCTGCTGAAAGGATGTTTGACTTTGGGGCATTGACCACCATGACTCCTTGCTCTGTAGCTGCATTAACGTCTACGTTGTCAAGACCAATTCCGGCTCTGCCAATTACCAGCAACTTCTCACCGTTCTTGATGACTTCCTTAGTGATAGTTGTCGCCGAGCGAATAATGACGGCGTCAGCGTCCTTAACTTCAGCTAGCAGGGCGTCTTCAGATAAGTTGAGTTTTACATCAACATCATGCCCTGCTTCGCGTAGTCGCTCGATTCCAGCATCGGCGATTTTTTCTGTTATTAAGACACGTGCCATCATTCCAATCTAGAAGGTCTTGCACTAATAAGGGCAACAATTTACGTATATGTACTTACAATAAGTATTTGGTATATCTGGTGATGTCTTCACCAGCACTATTTACATGCAAAGGATATCGGTGTGGCTGACTTGAATTTCAGTGCGTTCGATTGTGATCATCACTATTACGAGGCCGAAGATGCATTTACTCGTTATATGGATCCTCATTTAAAAAGTCGTGGGATCCAATGGTCAGAGATAAACGGCAAAAGAAGGCTTCTGGTTGGAGGAAAAGTTAATCGCTTTATCCCAAACCCGACGTTTGATCCAATAGCTCAGCCAGGATGTCTGGACGCGTACTTTCGAGGCAGAGTATCAGTCTCAGATATTCGTGACGCGTTTGGAGATCTAGAACCCATTACTGAACGTCCTGAATACCGAGATAAGGACGCTAAGATCAAAAAACTTGACGAGCAAGGACTAGATGGATGTTTTCTCTTCCCGACATTAGGGGTTGGTATGGAGTCTGCCCTCGAAAACGACACTCTCGCACTAGTAGCAACCTTTACTGCTTTCAATAGATGGCTCCTAGAAGATTGGGGATTCAATTACAAAGACCGACTCTTCGCCGCTCCCTATATCACGCTCGCAGATGCAGACCATGCCATCAGAGAGCTGGAATTCGCCTTAGAAAATGATGCTCGGCTGATCAATCTAAGAGCTTCTGCAGTAACAACCCGCGATGGGAAAAGGAGTCCAGCCGACAAAGCATTTGACCCATTTTGGGAGCAGGTCAATCATTCAGGACTAACTGTGGCCTTTCA
>DEAP01000067.1 GCA_002348225.1 Dehalococcoidia bacterium UBA2979 | reverse complement strand
GGCTTATTAAACTTTATAGCCGCCTTCTTTTAATAAAGTTCAGCTACTCCTAACTCATCAGTATTTACAAGGGTAAACGCTGATTAAGCACTCAACTAATTACAGGTGAATTCAAGGGCATTGCTGCATAATTGCTGCACGGTAGGCCGGCGGGTCGAAGTTTGCGCGTCTCTCTCTCAAAGGTGGAGAGTGGTCGTAGATAATTCAATGAGATCCTCGCAAGTAAGGGCTGAAACCACTTTGGTAGTTGCCAACAGCTAATTACGTTGGTTTACGTTAGTCTTAACATATGACGCTACTCGATAACGACTATTACTCCATCATGGAGTTACGAAAACTACTTGATCACAAAGATGTATCAGCGCGTGAACTCGTGGATGATACGTTTCGAAAAATCAAAGAGACCAATCCTAAGCTGAATTCCTTCGTGCTGATGACGGAAGAGCTTGCATTGAGTCAGGCTGCCAAAGCTGATGAACGCCTTTCGTCAACTGGTCCAGCAAGCGTGTTGGATGGAATTCCACTTGCCGTAAAAGACTTATATGATACTGCGGGCGTAGCGACTACCGGAGGTACAGCTGCCTTTAAAGACCGAGTACCTGATGAGGATTCTGTAGTTATCAGTCTTCTGCAACAGGCTGGCATGGTGGTGGTTGGCAAGACAAACACTCACGAACTGGCGTACGGTATGACCACCAATAATCCACATTATGGTCCCACTCGAAATCCCTGGGATTTAACTAGAGTCCCTGGTGGTTCTTCGGGCGGCTCAGGAGCTGCAGTGGCCGCAGGGCAAGTAGCCGCGGCCCTCGGTACTGATACTGGTGGTTCTGTCAGAAATCCTGCTGCCTTCTGTGGCATAACAGGACACAAACCTACTTTTGGACTCGTAAGTACAAAGGGAATAATCCCTCTCTCAAAAACTTTAGACCACGCAGGTCCTATGACAAGATCTGCCCATGAATGCGCAATGATGCTTGAGTGGATGATCGAGCCGAGAAAGCGCGTTTCTTTTGTCGAGCAACTTGAAGATTCAATCGCTGGTCTGAAATTAGCAATCATTCCTAGTTTGCTTGAGGGTTGTCAATCAGGGGTTCTCGATTCGTTCGAAAACTCACTAGATACTTTTCGTGACCTTGGTGTTGAGATTACCGAATTTGAGCCCATACCTGATTATAAAAATATGCGAGCACGACTCTCACCCATCGCTGCTGCGGAAGGTTCGACCTACATCGAAAACATACTCCGTGAGAGTAAAGAGTTAGTTGGTGAACGAGTCCGCGGCCAGATGCTGGCTGGCCTTGATGCATCACTTCATGACTATGTGCGAGCCCTGGATTATCGACAGGACGTTGAAGTCAGCTTTGAGAACGCGTTACGTGAGCATCAGATTGACGGATACATTATCCCCACATGCCCGCAAGTGGCCGAACCGATTACCGACGAGCCAGAGAATCTGGAAAAAAAAGTTAGAAATACAAGTGTCTTTAATCAAACTAGACAACCGTCGATTTCAGTACCAAACGGATTTGACGGTGATGGTCTCCCGACGGGCCTGATGATTTCGACAGCACAGAACACCGACAGGCTGACTTTACAGGTCGCTCATAATTTTCAAAAAGTCACTGACTTTCATCTACAAATACCGGCCTCAAACTAGAAACTGCCAGAGACTGATTTAATCTCTAGGAATTCTTCAAATCCAAACTCACCCCATTCTCTTCCTGCCAGATTCCATGTAAGAAGCTTCACTCTCATACCCCAAATACTAGGGATGCGGGTTAGGCGTTGCCACCCTAGTTCCTGCGTTTGGGGACTGCCTTTATACAAAACATCTGGGAGAAATGGTTACACTCTGTCGGGAATGGAAAGGGCAGAACATGGACTGGGAACAAGTAACAATCATCGCTCAAATCGCTACAGGAATAGCCACGTTAGCTGTTGCGGTTTTCTTAGCAAGTCAGCTGCGAATACAGCATAAAGATTCAGAGAGAGATTTTGCCTTTGCATTCGAAAACAGGCAGCAAGATCTTCTTATGTCTATTTTTACTGACGATTCCACATCTGACCTGTATTGGGAAGCAACCACTAATTGGGACACTCTTTCTGCTAAGGAAGAGAATCGATATCGGGGTATTCAGCAACAATTATATTTGACTATTTGGACGTCCTGGCGATTAAGACGAGATGGAGACAATCTCGACCGCCAAGGTGCTCAGTGGAGACAAATGCTTCAATACTCAGGGCAGCGTCGTTTTTACGAAAAGTACGGCCGGGAAATCTTACAGCGCGAACCAGCACTGCTTAATTTTGCGGAGAACGTGTACCAAGAGCTTGAAGCTGAGCAAAACCCGTAGGGCCTACGGTAGGCGTTGCTACCCCTCTCCCTGTTGTTGGGGACTGCTCTTATACAAAATCTTCGGGGAAACGTTACTCTCTGTCCGTACTGGAAAGGACAGAACATGGACTGGGAACAATTAGCGATCATTGCGCAGATTGCCACAGGAGTGGCCACGTTGGCGCTAGCTGCATTTTTGGTCAGGCAAATAGCACTCCAGAGACAGGCTTTGGAATTAGCCCATAGAGATTCAGAGAGAGCCCATAAAGATTCAGAGAGAGAGCTGCTCTATACGTCTAACCGTTTGTATACAGACATTATGGGTAGGATCGTTGATCCTGAGTTTGGGCCTATATGGAGGCGAGGAACGCTCGACTATGATTCCCTTGCCCCTGATGAGCAAATTCAATTTCAGATGTGGTGCCAAATTTCTCAAATTGCTCAAGCTACTAACTTTAGGACTGGACATGATGGAGCGGAACGGGAGGGTGGTGCTAGTCGCATCGAAGTTCAAAACCAAGTGGCTTGGCGTCAATGGCCTGGTGTTGCTACATACTATGAGCGTTTTGGACGCCAGCACACATATGATTCCGACCTGCGGCAATTGCTTGACAGGGTATTTCTTGAGACGCAAGGTCGCGAAGTAGAGACGACGTGGGCTTTAGGAGTTAATAACAGAGATTCGTAGGCCCTACCATAGGCGGATTTAGGGACGGTCGGAACGATCCGGCGTTAGTTGAGCTTCAGAAGTAGCTGAAACGCTTATGGCCCGCCTGGTAGACCTTGACACGCGATCCCATCACGATCCCGATCAAGACCGTGCGCATTATTTCCGCCTGCTGCTTCATAAAAGTCCTGAGCATGTGCCCAACTTGGAAAGTCAATGCAGTTTCTGTCTGGTCCGAGCGGGTCGTATAACAAGGGTGAGCCGGTTCTCGGGCCAATCCGTCCACTGGTAACCCTCTCGGTCGGGGTGGATGACGGTGTGAGGGGAGTCGCTCCTGAAGGAATAATTGACGGAGACGAAGTTCCACAAGTTTCTAACATTTGGAGTAAAGCACTCCATTCGACGGACGTCACCGATAGATCCCACCTATTTTTGATTATGATCCAGTTTGTGGCATACTCACACCAATATTCAGACCGCTCAGGCCGCCATGATTCAGGGCCATTTGCACTCTTGGATCTGTTCGCACCTGCAGTAACGGCAATTAAATGTTCATCATTATGCAAGTCATTGGCATATGCTTTTTTTCGGGCAGCGTCCCATGACCAACCACCCGACAAATGGGCATTTTTTAGAGGCACCATGTGATCCACATCTAGCTTGGATGCCTCCGTAACAGTCTGGCCTGTGTAAGCGCCAAACCATCGTCCGCGGTCCACGGTACAAGTTTTGGAATGCCTGAAGGAGATTGGTCCAAGTGACTCCATAATTAACACCTCAGCTCGGGTATTTTGACAGTCGCGATCCTCAT
This sequence comes from Dehalococcoidia bacterium UBA2979, assembly GCA_002348225.1. GTDB lineage: Bacteria > Chloroflexota > Dehalococcoidia > UBA2979 > UBA2979 > UBA2979. Next base: position 733 of record DEAP01000067.1, on the reverse strand, counting down.
CAGACCAGTGGGACCAATCTCCTCGGTCGTAATCTGGAAGATCACCTGGTATTTCAGCGAATCGAGGCTGTGTGATTGTTGTCGGCAGGTTCATGGACTCTGTGGTAACCGGCAATGCGGTCTCTGCCGCAGGGGTTTTCATGACTGTAGGTGAAGCGCTGGACGTGCTCGCTAGCGTCGATCTCTCGGTAGCGGTGCGTGTAGGTTGGGATTCTAGTGGTGGTGACTCAGCAGCTGGTGCGCAAGACCATCCAAACAATAAGAGAACCAATATTAGTGACGACAGCAGGTGTTGTTGCAAAGACATCGGCCTAATAGTAGGCGGTTTTAGGTACAAAACTAGGAAATTGCTGCACGTTTGCTGCATGTTTGAGCAACGTTTCAAATACCAATCCTATGCTATATAGGGGATTTGGAGGAATGTGAGGTCCGCTATACCTTATAGCCCCCATCTTTGAAACGTCACCAAGTAACCCCAACTGTCTTGCTATTACTGGGTAAACGCTCTTTAACGTGTGTAGGTAAAACCAGCAGTATTTAACTAGAGTGGCCCCATTGTGGCCCCCGTCGGGTGAAAGGTTGCGTGGCCTGCTCTTTAACGGTGGGGGCTAGTCGGGGATGAGAGCCAAAAATCACGAAGATCTTTTTTATTCCGCTTACCGAAGGCTTGAAACTGGAGTGCTAATTCCTACGCTCTAGATCCCCTTACCTCGCCGTGCAGGTTCACACGTAG
>DEAP01000055.1 GCA_002348225.1 Dehalococcoidia bacterium UBA2979 | reverse complement strand
TCCTCGGCTTGCTCCGGTAACAACGGCGATGTGTCCTTCTAGGTTTCCCATGTGTTTACTCCTTGATCCATATTCCTATGACTTTAGGATGGGAGTTTTGTTACCGCTAGTTGGGAAAGGCCTTTGCGATGATTTCTGCTGCTGTTCCTATTCCATTTCGGCCTATGGAGGCGTTCATTGAGAGTAGTGCCGATTCGATAGTGGCGAGGGTTCCGAGAATCATTGGAGGATTTAGGTAACCCATGTGGCCGATTCGAAAGGCATCGGCTTCTAATCCTCCGACTGCTAAGCCGAGTTTGAGCCCAGCCTGAGTTGCGCAGATTTCCCGTAGTTTTTCGGAATTGATAGATCCGGTTCGAATAGTAGTCACGGCATTTGATCTCGCCTTTGGGTCGGTGATGTTCAACTCAAGCCCATCGGGTTGTTGCCATGTCTGCACCGCTGCTCGGACTGAGTCAGCGAGTACCTGATGACGGAACCAGATATTTTCAAGTCCTTCTTCGTCGATCATGTTCAGCACTTCGCGTAGTCCGTAGAGGTGTTGGATTGGTGGCGTTCCGCAAAAGAGTTGATACATGTGGTCTGGGTTTATTCGTTGATCCCAGTCAAAGTAGCCGATACGAAGTCCCGCTGACTTGTGGGCTTCTAAAGCTTGTTGACTTGCCCAGACGAAAGCCATCCCAGGTGGCATCATTAGGCCTTTCTGTGAGGCAGCGACAGTAATATCGACATGCCATTCATCCATTTCATATTGTTCGCAGCCCAAAGAGGCGATGCAATCAACCATAAATAGTGCGGGATGGTCGAGGTTTCTGATTGTCTGCCCTAGTTTGGCAATATCGTTGCGGACCGACGTGGCGGTATCGGTGTGGACGCACAGGATTGCCTTAATTTCATGGGAAGTGTCTTCTGATAGCCGCTGTCCTAGCATGTCTGGGTCAATGGGAAGTCGGTTATCTCCTGAGAGGTATTCGACGTTCAGATGGGTTCGTTCTGCCATTTGCCCCCACACTGATGCAAAAAGTCCCGATTCGAGGACAAGAATCTTATCTCCCGGTGAAAGGGTATTGCATAGGGCCATTTGCCATGCTCCGTGGCCATTAGAAATAGATATAAAGACTCTCTCTGATGTTCGAGCAATTGACGGGAGGTCTTCTACCAGTGAGAACGCGAGATCAACGAGTTCTCCTTCATAGATGTCTGGCATGGATCGGTGCATGGTTCGTAGAACTCGTTCAGGGGTGATCGATGGTCCAGGTATTGCGATCATTGGTTGGCCGTAGCGTAAGGACATGAAACGTATCCTATTGGGCATTTTCCGTTCTTTCGTCATCTGTACTGCTAGAAATGTATGGAAGGGAGGAAGAAGAAATGTCTGAAAAAAAGCTTCCAGAACTAGGTATTACGATGTTGGCGACCTGTCATACTCTTCCGCCTGACCACTTAGCGAAAGAAGTAGAGGATAGAGGGTTTGAATCTCTTTGGCTTCCAGAACATTCCCATATTCCTTCTAGCCGGGCTACCCCATTTCCTGGAGCTGCTCCTGGTCGCGAAGAATTACCTGACGTATATTGGCACCTGAATGATCAGCTGGTTTCTCTTTCTATGGCTGCAGCGGCAACAGATACTCTGGTGTTAGGAACGGCGGTAACATTGGTGGCGCAGCACGATCCAGTGTGGTTAGCAAAGCAGATTGCAACACTTGATTTCCATTCCGGAGGACGAGTCGAGCTTGGGGTCGGTTTCGGATGGAACCGCGAAGAGTACGAGTCGCACGGATATAAGTTCTCTGACCGGTATACCCGAACACGAGACAACATTGGAATCATGAAAGCGTTATGGACTCAGGACGAGGCCGCATTTGATGGTACTTTGCAAAGTCTTGAGCCTTCATGGTCATGGCCAAAACCAGCTGGCGATATCCCGTTGCTTGTTGGCGGTGGAAGTGGTCCGAAGTTGCTTGGACATTTATTTGAGTGGGGAGATGGTTGGATGCCGATCAGGAGCCCGAAAGGTTCTTTCGCGAAAGAGGTGGTAAAGGTTCGGAGATTAGCTGAAGAAGCTGGTCGGGATCCTGCGTCGATCTCTATGACGGTAATGAACGCTCCTAAAGCTGTTGACGAACTTGAAGAACTTGCTCAACTCAATATTGATCGGCTTGTTTTTACGATTTGGCCGCAGGATCCAGATGCTGTCCTGCTAGAGCTTGAGGGGTTAACTAAAATCGTTGACTCGTTCGTATCCTGAATCTACGAGCTTTATGGGACTTCTATTCGGCTCAGCCGAAATGTCGTTATGCCCATGGATACTGCCATAATCACAATCAGCATAAAAATGCTTATGGTTTGTGACGGGCTGAACAAAAAGTCAAAATCGACACCGGTTCTTCCGGTGATAATCGCCCGACTATAACCAGATACCGCCAAGGCGGCAGCGGGTTTTGCGAAACTAGCGACTATTGCTTCCCAGATAAAAATATAGGCGAGGCCCCATATGACAGGGTTCTTCACCAAAAGGCCTAGTAGGAGAAAAATTCCGCAATAGGCGAGTACTGCAAGAACAGACGTGAGAATAGTCGCAATTATGAGTGCACTTCCGACGTCTAAGAGAATAGCTGCAATAGCCATTGGGATTACAGTCAGCGGTAGCGTGATGACGGCGCTAGCGGCCCATGCTCCACCTGTAACAGACCATCGCGAGATTGGCCGTAGCCACAAGTACACGAGCGTTCCATCTTCTCGCGTGTCTCCAAGCGATGCCGAAGCGAAAATTAGAGCTACGACTGGTATGAGGATTGCTAACCCCATGTAGGAAATGAATCCGGCCCCTGCTTCCAATGGGTCCTCGCTTTGACGTCCGATAACCCAGCCAAGAAGAATTGGGAGCAGGCCGAAGATAGTGATCGCGATAAGGCGACCTTTGGTAATGAGTTGTTTGAGTAGCACATTGTGGGTCAAGATGACTGCTCGAAGTGGTGAAACTGTAGCCATTATTTCCCCTCTATCAGATAACGGAAAACAGATTCAAGATCGTCATCCATTGGAGCGACTTCGATAAGACTAATGTCGAGTTCTCTGGCGAAGGACGCTATTGACCTGCCGAATGCATCTATCGTCGATGTGGTTATGTTGAGCGTTTCATCTTCAATGGTGACACCATCGATGATTTCTTTTTGAAGGAGAGCTGCTCCTAGTTCTCTTGCACGATTGGTAGTGATTTGGATGACGTGTGGCTGGTCTTCCATAAGGGTTCGTAAACTCCGGTAGTCGCCTGATGCTGCCAGTCGGCCTTGAGCAATGACAAGGACTTCTGAACCGATCCGGGCGACTTCATCTAAGATGTGGCTGGAGATGAGCACGCATTTCCCCTGAGATCCGAGATTATGGAAAAGCTCAATCATTCGGTTTCTCTGCACTGGGTCTAAACCGGATAAAGGTTCATCAAGAATGAGTATCTCGGGGTCATTGACGAGCGCCGCTGCGAGTTTGACTCGTTGCCGCATACCTTTTGAGAATGATCCGACATTTTTTTCTGTAACTGTGTCAAGGTCGACAAGCATCAGGGCATGATTCGTAGCTGTTCTTGGATTTTCTACGCCGTGAGTTTTAGCAGCGATTTCTACAAATTCATAGGCTGTGAGCCGATCGAAAAGAGCGTCTTGTTGGGGAGAGAGACCAATTTTTCCTCGCACAGGCGTATCTTGACGTGCATCTCGACCGAGAACTTTTACAGTTCCTGAAGTTGGGGTTGTCAGACCACATAACATACGGAACAGTGTTGATTTTCCCGCCCCATTTGGTCCGAGTAGCGCTGTCACTCCAGCGTTTAGTTGGAAGCTTACGTCTGAGACGGCGACGACATTCCCAAAAGATTTTGAGGCGTTAGAAACTTCAATCATATTCACAGTGTGATTGACTGTTTGTGATTGGGGAGGTGGTGGAGGTTGGGGAGACATCAGATCGCCTCACGTTTCTGATAGGTAAACAGAAGAATGAGACTGGACGCTAGAAACCAGCCAAAGAACCCAAGTGCGATAAACGTTGTTGTGATTTCTCCGTAGTTATCGACAATGGATGGGGAGTTACATATGCGGGCTCCGAATTCATATGCCGTTTCAATCGGGTTTATTAGGAGGATGTTCTTGCCGATGTTCGTTTCGTCATACAGAATCGCGCTTGGGACGCTAGTCCCTAAATATGCGAGCAGAACCACGATGCTCGCGATGGCCCGACGATTCGTAAAACAGGAAAAAGCAAGACCGAACGCACAAAGGAAAAGTGAAAGCACAATACAAGCGACGGAAAGTCGAGCGAAAGTTTCAAACCATTGCCCTACCCCATCAGGCCCTAAACCCTTTATTGTCTTCCCGAGGAGGTAGAGCAATGCGGGACCGAATGTAATGAGCAGAATAGATCCTGCTACGGAGAAAGATTTCGCCGCAAGATATGTCGATTTGGTGAGCGGAGTGGACATGTAGAGCGAAAACATTCCGTTCTTTTGATCTCTGACGATCGCATCTGGGGCGACGAGTGCTGCGAACAGGATCATGACTATTCCCGGTGCGACTTGTTGCCATGAATTTGTTGTTAGGAATTCGGCAGTTTCTTGACCAAAAAGAAATACCGCTGCAAGTTGAATGACAACAATCAAGTAGGTGATCCCAAGAATCGCCATTGGAAAGAACTTGTGTCGTGCTTTACGGCCAAGACCGAAGATGCTTCTGGTGGTTTGCCATGCGGTTGAGCGAATAGCGCTACCGATTCCCAGTCTCTGACCGTCGAATTGACGGTAACCTCGGTCCAGAATTCTTGCGTTATCTGTTGCACTCATGACGATGTGTCCAAAATAATGTCTTCGAGGCTTCGACGTCGGTGTTGGATCCGGTGAAGTCTCGCTCCTGCATCAGCTACCGCGTCCCGGATCAGGTTTGAAGGTGTTTCAAAAGTCTCATCTTGGATGCGCAACACCGTACTGTCTGCTTTTCTATTCACCGTCAATCCAGCTTCACGTAGGGATCTTTCGACGGCGTTTATTGCATCGGGCCGATCATCTATTGGGATAAGTTCGACCTCTATACCGGTGCTTTGACCAGTGAGTTGATCCAATTGTCCCGCCACAACCAGCTTCCCTGCATTAAGGACCACTATGTTGTCACAAATCTGCTCGACTTCTTCAAGTAGGTGTGAAGAAATCATGATGTGTATGCCGTATTCTTCGCTGACTTGGCGAATAAGAGTGAGAACTTCGTCTCGGGCGAGGGGATCAAGTCCATCTGTTGGTTCGTCAAGAAAAACGAGTTTTGGATCCGCTGCGATTGCTTGCGCTAATTTAACTCGTTGTCGTTGACCTGTAGACATTGTTCCTATCGGTCGGAAACGTTCTTCACCCAAGCCGACGAGCCACAGCACGTCGCTTGCTCTGGTTTTTGCTTCTTTCCTGGGTATTCCTCGGACTTCGGCAAGGTGTTTGACAAAATCAACTGCCGGCATTTCGTCTGGGAGAATATTTCGTTCAGGCCCGTACGATACGAGTGATCGTAATTCGGCTCCTTCTCTAATTGGTTCCAGAGCCAGCACCCGAATGGTCCCCTGCGTCGGTTTGCGTAAACCAAGCGCAATTGACATAAACGTGGTTTTTCCTGCTCCATTCGCTCCAACTAATCCTGTTACTCCGGAATAAACAGTGAAATCAACGTTGTCCAATGCACGGTGATTTCCAAACTGCATTGTTAAGCCGGAAACGGTGATTAGTTCCATAGTCTCACTTCTCTATTTTCTTAGTCGTTAGATTAGATGGTCAAATTGTGTCGTTAGACGTTGTATTCGGCGAACACATCGAGATTTCGAAACGTAATCTCCCCAAATGAATCTTGTGTCTCTTCATGATCATCGTTAGTTATTTCAAGTTCGTTATTCTTTTGTGCTTCTTCCCATGAGTCAAACTCAATGAGTTGAATGAGTGTCTCTGGGTTATCTCGATCTACGCAAATTGTTGCTTTTCGTGCATATGATCGGCCATCGGCTTTCTCTATGTACTGCTTAAGTGCCTGATCGGCGTCTTCCGGGGAGCCATTAAACTCCATAATTTGTATAAATTTCATATTTTCCTTTCATTGATATTTCTGTTACTTATTTTCCTTTTAATCTTCCGGACCTTTTTGCCGCTTCAGATAGAACAGCCTCTATTTGCGCGTTAACTGATCGAAATTCGTCCGCTGCCCATCTTTCAAAGGCCCGATAGAGATCCTCGGACATTCGTAATGGAAATTGTTTTCGCTCAATACTCATATTTCCGAATCAGAAGTTTATCTAGTAAGCGTACCGACGTTCACCACAGGTGCTGTTGGAGCGTCACTTGCAATAACAGTCATCAAGTTAGAAGCGAATGTT
>DEAP01000019.1 GCA_002348225.1 Dehalococcoidia bacterium UBA2979 | reverse complement strand
ATCTGCGGTTCTCAGGGCTAACAAATGCACCACCTCCGGTGGAAATCACACACTTTTGGTGTTTAGATAACGTCTTAATAATCGCGGTCTCTTGTTCGCGAAAAACGGGTTCTCCTAGTGTCTCGATTGCATGTGCGGGACTCATTCCGTGTCTACGTTGAAATTCTGAGTCTGTGTCCACGAAATCCCATCCCAAAATATTTGCTAGGACTGGACCTAAAGTACTTTTACCAGAATACGAGAGCCCGATCAGAACGATTCGTTCGAATTGCCGTGAAGGCTGCTCTAAATTGTCAGTCATTCTCTACCCCGAATCGTGGGCCTACGGTAGAGTTAAAATTTTCGAAATTCGAAATCACTTCAGCAATATGATCACCACCAAATTTTTCGAGAGCCGCATCAGCTAGGACCATGGCCAGCATGGCCTCACCTATCACACCAGCAGCAGGGACTACAGCCACATCAGAGCGTTCATAGAAGGAAGTAGCCTGATCTCCATGTTGTAAGTCAACACTAGGCATCCTTCGAGGTACTGTAGATATGGGTTTGATGAAACCTCGAACGATAATATCTTGTCCGTTAGACATGCCTGCTTCTAAGCCTCCAGCTTTGTTCGTCTGACGCTCCCATGGATGTAGATCTTCTGTATTCCAAGGCAGGATAATATCCTGTGCCTCTGACCCTGGGCGAGAAGCATTAGCGATACCGTCTCCTATCTCAACAGCTTTCACCGCATTTATTGACATAAAAGCCTGAGCTATCCGACCATCAAGCTTACGGTCCCACTGCACATGAGATCCCAAGCCAAAAGGGATACCTTTCGCCACAACTTCAAAGACACCCCCCAAAGTGTCATTGTCGTTCTTAGCACCATCAATCCGAGCGATCATTGCTTGTTCGGCAGTTTTGTCACTGACGCGAACCGGTGAACTTTCAATTGCCGTGATATCGGTTAGTCCTTGACCTTCGAGGGGCACCGTCACACCACCTATTTCAATTGTTTGAGAAAATAGCGAGATGCCAATTTCATTCAAAAATGCGCGAGCAACTGCACCCGCAGCAACTCTCGCCGCGGTTTCTCGAGCAGAGGAACGCTCAAGTATTGGGCGAACATCGTCGAAGCCATATTTTTGAGTCCCACTGAGATCAGCATGCCCTGGTCGCAAGGTAATAACTGGCTCGATATCCTCATCCACTGCCTCGGGCGACATCCGAGTTTCCCAGCCTGCATTCTGATGGTCGCGGTTGATTAGTTGAAGCCCTATTGGAGATCCTATACTCAGGCCATGTCGTACGCCAGAAATTAATGTCGCTCGATCTGTTTCGATCTGCTGTCTTTTACCACGTCCATACCCACCCTGACGTCTTCGCAGGTCGTTGGCTATTGCGTCTTCAGTTATCGGTATTCCTGCCGGGAGACCATCCACTATTGCCAATAAACCCCGACCGTGTGATTCGCCTGCCGTTAGCCACCGGAATTGATTCATAAATCTGCTCCCTATTTATTGATCAGTGGAGGAAAGTATCGCCTTTTCCTCAGGATCGAGGATCTTTGATTTAGACGCATAAGAGATCTCCCAATGCCCCGCAATCATGCCAAGATCCTCACTCTCCCAATCGGAGTGGGCGACTGTATCGCGATCGGTCCTGCACACCATTAGGCATACAAGATTTCGTGTTCCGTCTGCTGCTCTGTACTCAGTATATACATCGACCTGAACATCGGTGAACGAGATATGTGGTATCTCGTACATTATCCGCTCGACCGTCCGAACCATGGCGCTGAAGCCCACTTGCTCAACTGATTGTAATTCTTGATGGAGTCCAGCCACTACTGTCATAGCTGGCTCCGCTAATAGAGACACTCTTATAGTATGACTCTTGGCGGCCACCAGTGCGATGGATTGTTGAGCGTTCCATTCAGCTAACAATTGGTCCCGAGGAGCTCTCCTTCTCTGCCAGTCGTCTATCGTATTAGCAATAAGTTGATTAAGTGCATTTTGATCTCCGTCTCGGATGACTTGTCGCCACTTCCTCGCGGCGAATTGAGCCTGGAAGATGACGATCCCAAACAATACGAAGATTATAAAACAGATAACGAGAGCAAATCCGAGACCCATTTCACTCCTAAATATTTCTGTTCGAATGCCTAGATTCCTTGATCATACATCAGCTAGCCCCAAGGAAGCCCGCATGATCTGGATTGGTGCTGCGTGCTTTGTCCAGATCTTGAATGATTCAGCACCCTGCTGTAAAAGCATTTCCAGGCCTTCGATATATACCGTTTTGTTGTTGCCGTACTCTCGAGCAAGACGTAAGAATACCGTCTCGCGAGGTGCATAGACTAATTCAAAAATTAGTGTCGGACCCAGTGATTTAGTTAGACCTTGCCTCATGACATCTTCCGGTACCGGTGATCTATTGGGGGCAAGACCGGACTGCATACCGACTGGAGTTGCTTGCACCATTAGATCTGCACGAGCAATCAGGCTGGCAAAGGGGTCGGGTTCAATATGAGCAAGATCATGTATTGCCACATCTACTAAGGGGAAACGATTTACGAAAGCGGCTGCAGCCACGACATTCCGAGCGACTATGTCGATGTGCCTGACGTCTAGACTCACCAATGCCTGAAACGCTGAAAGGGCGGCTCCACCAGTTCCAATCAGTACGGCTCGGGGCTTGGACAATTCGAATCCACTATTGATTATTGGATCGATTATCCCTCTCACGTCTGTGTTGTATCCAACCAGTCGACTCCCCGAGCCCTTGCGTTGTACAAGCACCGTATTGACCGCGCCAACATTTATTGCAAACGGGTCGATTTCGTCCATGTGCTCCATGATCGCCGTTTTGTAGGGGATAGTAATATTTGCGCCCAGCACATCCCCGGATCGCATCTCATTCATGACTTTGGTGAGCTCATCGGTATTTGCCTCCCGCACAGAGTATTCCGCATCGATATTCAAATACTGAAGCCCGGCATTTTGAAAAATTGGGGACAAGGAATGGGTGATAGGGTTTCCGAGCAGCCAAATTGATTTCATATGGTTCCTAAATCTTTATTGAATACTAGCCGCACACTCGGAAGAATTAAACAAGACCATATTCTCAAGATGTTCTTCGTAGGTATCAGCAAAATTGTGAGTGCCGTCACACTTCGGTGACACCAGGAAGAACAAGTAGTCTGTTTGCGCTGGATATATAACGGCCATAATTGCGCTCAAGCTTGGATTCGAGATCGGTGTCGGAGGCAATCCCTCTGCCTGGAAAGTGTTGTAACGTGATTCGGTTCGTAAATCTTCTTGCTGGACAGCCTGTTTCCACCAACCATGTAGGTCAACGGAGTTCTTGTCCTCTGCGAGGGCGAATTGCACTGTTGCATCTGATTGGAGAGGCATCGAGTTGTCCAGCCTGTTGAGGAATACCGACGCAACTAACGGCAGTTCAGCCTCTTTCGTAACTTCACGTTCAATAATCGAAGCAAGGATAATGACTTCACGAATCGTATAACCATTTTTTGCAGCGTCGCTCAACATTTGTTCCGTTATTAGACGACTGAGGTTATCAAACATCGCTGCAAGTAAATCAAATAGGGAG
>DEAP01000110.1 GCA_002348225.1 Dehalococcoidia bacterium UBA2979 | reverse complement strand
ATCTTGACCCAGTCCGACATATTGAGATGTTGCGGCCTAAGTGTAGAATCTACACCTAGGCTCGTAAGCAGAGCAGTAATCTCTTGATGACCAACTCCTAAAGAGCCCGAGAGCCCATTATGTAACTGCTTGCGTGGTTGAGCGAAACCTGCCTGCAACGCTCGTATGAAATCTGGAAATTCCGTGCGATCGATACCCAAGTCATTTTTTATTTTTCGGTCAATTAGCACCACTGCAGAGTGCACTTTAGGGATTGGCCAAAACATTGAAGGTGAGACTTCGAAAAGTAATTTTGGTTGCCCATACAACTTTACTGAAAGAGACAAAAGAGATTCTTTACCCGCGCCACCCGCAATCCGCTGGGCGACTTCTCTTTGGACAAGAGTCACGATTCTATCCGGCGGGCGCTCTGCTGTAAGGAGATGACGGATTACCGGTTGGGTGATGTAATACGGCAAATTCCCACAAGCGACATAGGGACCACTGTGGCCGGCTTCCATCATTAGCCGCCCTGGCGACTCATCCAAGATGTTTGCTGGAATAATTGTTACATCGGGATAGTTTTGTAGGCGTCTACGCGCAATCTCACATAACTCTTCGTCTATTTCGACGCCAATTACAGGAGTCGCGCGGCGAGCTAGAGATTCTGTCAGTCCGCCGGGGCCGCTTCCTATTTCTAGAACGCCTATTTCATCCATAGCAAAATCGTCTACAACGGCAGCTGCGATCTCTTCTAGAATTGGCTCATTTATGAGGAAATTCTGGCCGAGTGATTTACGAGGGTGGATACCCAAGCGAGTGAGAGATTTAGGCGGACGGTCAAAAACATTTGGGTCGCCCTTCCGAGACGATCTCCTCTGATTCTTGTTACGTCCTGTCTGGCCGCTACGACTGATATCTTGTCTCCAAACTTACGTCTATTTCCTATTCATATTATCTTGAGAGCACTTAATTTACAGCCGCCGAGATTTCACGAGGATAGCTATGGCAGAATTTCTGATAGAACCAAGAATAAGAGGATTTATATCATTGACTTCGCATCCTGCAGGTTGCGCAAAGAATATAGATCTCCAGATTGAAAGAATTCGTTCCGAGCACCTGCCAGTGGGCCAAAAGAATGGATTGCAAAATGTATTGGTGATCGGCAGCAGCACGGGCTATGGCCTTGGGGCTGCTCTAACCGCATGCTTTGGGTATGGAGCTAATGTCCTTGGCGTATGCTTTGAACGAAAACCTGAAGGCGAAAAACCGGGGAGCGCGGGGTGGTATAACTCGGCCAGAGCTAGCGAAACAGCAGCTCAAGATAACTTGATTTTCCAAACTATCAATGGCGACGCATTCTCTGACGACATAAAAACTCAGACGATCGAATCGATCAAGAGGGAATACGGGAAAATAGACCTTGTTGTCTATTCACTAGCAGCTCCAAGACGGAATGATGGTCAGGGTAACGTGTGGAATTCTGTCTTAAAGCCTATCGATCAACGATACGAAGGGAAAAGTTTTGATCTTCGGAAAGAATCCATCACTGATATCTCCATCGAGCCAGCTACAGCTGATGAAATACTCGGGACACAAAAAGTAATGGGTGGCGAAGATTGGCAGGAATGGATTGAATTACTAGCGGAACAAAAACTTCTAGCCGACGGAGCACGAACTGTTGCGTTTTCCTATATAGGCCCCGAGATAACGCAGGCGCTATACCGAAACGGTACGATCGGGGAAGCGAAGAAGCATCTCGAAAACACAGCTATTGCCCTAGATAAAGTATTAGGTCAGACAAGCAATAACACTACTGGGACCGTCGGTGGTGCTTGGATCAGTGTAAATAAAGCCGTTGTGACTCAGGCCTCGAGCGCAATTCCTGTCGTGGGTCTATACATGAGCATTTTGTTTCGACTGCTGAACGAACGAAATGAAAATGAATCTACATGTGAGCAGGGCATTCGATTGCTTCGCGATCATCTAGCTCCCCACTCTGAACCTAGCCTCGACGAGGCCGGTCGCATCCGATTAGACGATTTTGAAATGGCCGACGATGTCCAGCACACTATCAGTGAAATCTGGCCAATTATCTCCAATAACAATTTTGTTGATCTAGCCGACTGGCCTTACTTCAAAAAAGAATTCGCCAATCTATTTGGATTTGAAATCTCGGGAGTAGATTACTCTCTGCCCGTGGAAGTGGATATCCCGCTAAATAGTTGATTTAATTATCGGCTGCGTCAGTGAGTTGCTAAGTCATCTCTACTGCGCCATCAGTTTCAAACAAATCGGTTCTAGTCTGTTCGAGTTCCTCTGAAGAGATTTCTTCCTCTAAAACACGCAGGCAAAGCTTATAAAGTTGATATCCGGTAAGCAAGGAATAGCCGGTGGATTCTGCTCCAGCTTCGAGAGCACTTACAAATGGCTTGTCGCGACGCTCCGGATCCGCGGTCCGCCAACCATTCACCACGACAAGTCCACGCACAGGAGCTGCAACTCGCTGAATTTTATCGTCGATCCTATCGCGTAAAGCATAGTGAGGGCTCATGGAAACGCTCTCCTGTGAAGTAATCGACTCAACAAACAACTCCCTACCCTCAAACGACACATGACTCGGTGCGTTTGGGTCGCTCTTCAATTCAAAGCCCAATATAACCAGAGCTTCCTCAACTGCTTTCTTGAAATGCATATCAGCACCCCATAGAAGAGCCTTTAGCGATTGCCGTGATTCCAATATCGACTTAGCCTCTTCCATCTGACTTGTCGCACTTTCGGATATATCTTTCAACCGATCGAAGTCCTCTTGAAGGCTTGACTCACCAGGTACCAAGAATTTCTTTACCCAAGAAGGTTCCTCAGTAGCCGCCTCACCAATGGTTTCAGAAATGGCTTCTATAATTGCATCAGCCTCTCGATTCGAGAGCCATTGCGCACCCACATTCTTAGGTGAAGGCAAAAACACAAGTTGACCATTAAGAACCGGGAACTGCACCCCTACAGGAGCTCCCCCCGTGGAACTAAGAAACATCTTTCCCGTACGAGCCGCCTTCAGATCGAATCGTACCCTATAGGCGACATCTTTCTCATAAGTTTCGAACACTCGCACAAACGGATTAGAGTAATCAGTCACCAGTATCGATTCTCCATCACTCGCCCGCAGCACTTCCCCATTCCAAGTCAGATCCTGAGGCGCTGGCAGAAGCCAGTATGAATCCATTCCATTCGATCCTTTGACGGCAAAGGTTTGATTTGGCCCAGCGCCAAATACCACAACAACAGCCCCGTTGTTGAGAGCTCCTATGAGTTCCTCACGCCTTCTCTCCAGTAAGCCATATAGTCCAACATTGCCATCAATATCTCCGCCGTTATCAACGGTATCTCCCCCGAAAGTCTCCAGATAAAGGTCACCACTTGCAGCCTGTGCTATGTGCTCGAACGTCGCACCGATATCCAAAACTATGCCCTGATAATCCATCAAATTTGGCGCAGTGATAATGGAATAATTATCACATTTGGGATGCTGCAGTCGATGACTCAAAGATAAAATTCTCATCACAATATATTTCCTACCCACAAGAATCGAAATTTAATGCCGTGCCCCGTATTCGCACTTCAGAGAGTACAGCTTAGCATTGGCTTACTCAGCGTCGGCACCCCCGTGGCACCCAGCACTACCGACTTACCGTTGCTGCCTTCCGGCCCTGGCGGGGTTCCTCGGGTACTGTCGCACGGGACCGACCCATCAACATCGCCCGATGCCAATTAATACACTCCTCCGCACTCATTACGGGTGTTCAGCCTCGCTATAGCGGATTGCGAGTTATAGGGCACCGCTAGTTCCCCGCCTAGCACGACATTACGAGTCTACCATGAGGCTCCTCTTGAACCACAGCCCATTGAGCCATTGAGAATTACACTTGATGGGTGACACAAAACAATATACGCAACTTCTCAATAATCGCCCATATCGATCACGGGAAATCAACCCTGGCTGATCGACTGATCGAATCAACGAATTCGATCGACTCGCGTGATATGCGCGAGCAGGTACTTGACTCAATGGACTTGGAACGGGAAAAAGGAATCACTATAAAAGCCCAGGCTGTTCGCATGACCTATGAAGCCAATGATTCTGAGACATACGAGTTGAACCTCATCGACACGCCAGGCCACGTGGATTTCTCTTATGAGGTCTCGAGAGCACTTGCCGCCTGTGAGGGGGCACTACTGGTGGTCGACGCCGCACAAGGCGTGCAGGCACAAACGCTCGCGAATGTATATTTAGCGATGGAACTAGATCTCGACCTAATACCGGTAGTAAACAAGATTGACGCGCCGGGGGCTCGACCCGAGGAGGTTGCACAAGAGCTTTCAGATATCATCGGCTTTGGTCCTGATGAGATGATATTTGTGTCTGCAAAAACGGGCGAAGGAGTGGCTGACTTACTTGAGACGATAGTCGACCGTATCCCGCCTCCAAAAGGTGACATCAGTGCACCGACAACCGCTCTGGTATTTGATGCCACATATGACGCCTATAAAGGTGTACTCGCCTACGTCCGAGTCATGGATGGAGAGATACAAGCAAGACAGAAACTACAGTTTATTCAACAAAACAGCACCTTCGAAAGCATAGAAGTTGGTTGCTTCGAACCTACGCTCATGAAAACTGAAGCTTTGCAGGCGGGTCAAGTCGGCTATATTGCCACTGGACTCAAGGGTGTGGCCGAAGCAAGAGTCGGTGACACGCTCACCCAAGAGTCTAACCCTGCAGATGCCCCACTAAGCGGATATGAACCAGCAAAATCCATGGTGTACGCAGGTATCTATCCGTCAGATTCTGAGGATTATCCTAACCTGAGAGAAGCTCTAGACCGATTGACGTTAAATGACGCAGCTTTACAGTGGCAGCCTGAAACGAGCGACGCGTTAGGCTTTGGTTTCCGTTGTGGTTTTCTTGGTCTCCTTCATCGTGAGATTGTACAGGAACGACTGGAACGCGAATTTGATCTTGATTTAATCGCCACCGCTCCCTCTGTCGAATACGAAGTAACATTAAGAACCGGTGAGGAAATTCACGTCGGCTCGCCCGCAAAATTGCCAACTCCAGATCGTATAAGTGAGGTTCGTGAACCATGGGCGAAGGTTGCAATTACGATGCCTGCAAGGTACATCGGAGCTGTAGCTACTCTAGTCTCAGACCACAGAGGTGAGTTCGGAGAGATCGAATACAT
>DEAP01000012.1 GCA_002348225.1 Dehalococcoidia bacterium UBA2979 | reverse complement strand
TTGACGATGAAGTACGTCACCTAGTGGAACAGCTCGAAGAAATATCCGACAACAAAGATGCCGTGTCAGTTGAGCTCTATGTGACACCGTACGATACCCAATCAGCGCAACAATACGGACTCTTTGGAATTGCCGGAGCGGCAACAAAGTCTATAAGCGTAACTATTACTGAGATCGCTGAATATCCTATTGCCGCCCAAAACAAACTGATTGACGAAGTGCCGCTAGTAACCATTAACGGAAAAAGATTCGTTGGAATGTGGACTCTAGAAGACTTACTGCAACAAATTTTACATATTGCGCAGAACGAAGATGTCACAGTCGTTCGAGAACAGGTGATCTCCGGACCCTATATCAGCGAAGATGAGGCGTTGCGACTCGCCGCTGATGCTAATGCAAACCCAAATACACAGGAGTCCGGATTTGAGGAAACCAGCAGTGGTCTCGTAATTCCACGGTAATCAGTCGAGCCCAAATTACCTTGCTCTAATCAACTCTCTATAAAAATCAATCAGCTCAGCAGATATCGTCGGCCAAGAATAGGCTTTTACTCTTTCCTCTCCATAATTAGCTAGCGATTTCCTTAAGCTGGGGTCATCTGCCATTTGAATGATTGCACGTGCTAGGTCTGCAGAATCATTCGGTGAAACCAAGAGCCCTTCTTTACCATGTCTAACCACATGCGAGTAACCAGAAATATCAGATGCAATGATTGGTAGCCCAGCTGCCATCGCTTCCATCAGAACGTAACCCTGACTCTCATTACCAGTGGCCGGTGATACGAAAATGTCGCAACTTCTGTGATATCGAGGCAACTCCGTATAGGTGGGATTTGTCACCCAGGTCGTATTGCCAGCCAACGCGCCACTCATATTCGCTTGGTAACGGCGACGATTCGACGAATCAGGACCAACAACAACTAGCCGAAGATCATCCCGTTGAGTGCAAATCGTCTCAAATGCCTCTAGCAGAACTTCCAACCCTTTTCTCTTTTCCGCACGTCCGACGTAGAGAATATTGATCTTCTTATCTTTCAAAAGGCTGAAGATCGGATCGAGGTTCACGTCGTCCCAATGATTTATATCGATACCATTTGGAATAATTCTGGTGGAGCCATTGAAATATCGCTGGATATATTTCTGTGCCGTCGGTGATACTGCAATTCTGCCATCTAATGCATCAAAGGACCTTGTCAAAAAATATTTGCCTATCTGATATAAGGGATTCCCACTCTCTCTAGTGGCATGGAAGGTCGCAACGTTCGATGCCCCTGGGTTATATCGGCGGGATGCTCTGAGAGCGATAAGCGGTATGACGGGCATAAAGGGTTCGTGCAGATGCACAATATCAAATTGATTATCTGCAAAAATATTATTAATTCTACGTTTGATCCGAGGATCGATCGCGATTCTCACTTGAGAACCGGAAGCAGGCAAACTGACAGTGTCTGCAACCACTTGCACGTTAGTAGTAGTAACCGGAGCACTGGCCGGCGCAATTATTGTCACCTCATGACCGAGTGCGGTCATCAGATCCGCCAATACCTCGATGTGACGATTCACGCCTCCTGGCACTGCCCAATCATACGGGGACACATAAACAATCCGCATTGGTAGGATGTTAGACCTAACTACCATCTATTTCTGTCGCCATTTTTCAATAATTTTTTTTGGTGTCACCGATAAACCTCGAACTTGCTGCCTAACAAGTCGACTTAGCCCAATACTGCCGATAGAAAACTGCGGGTCCAAGTGACCTTGGGTAGTCCTGTCCATAATGGCTTGCCTGAGAGACTCTGAGTTTTTTCCTGGAAAACTGGTATACGCGCTGCCCACCGCCTCAACGAAGTGAGCATCTGAACCACCTGTTTCTGCGAGTTTCCAGTGCCGACTGTTGTAGCCCACCACTTTCTTACCAGCATGCAAACCCGCCAGTGGATGCATAGAGCTTGGGCTGGCAGTTTCAATACCATCAGGGAATGTACTCTCGTCGGAGCCGTTCATAACCTTTTGCAACGCCCCCCGTCCCACCGATCTCGTCAAATGTGAAAAAGGGTGTGGAATTATCGCCAATCCACCCTTCTCATGGATCATTCTGATTGTGTCCGATAGGGACCTAAATGAGGGAATTGGTTCATCTACCCATAGTGCCAGCAGGTGACCAGATCTAGTCGTTATTTCGATACCTGTCACCAAATCAAAAGAGTAGCTATTTTTGGTATGAATTTCGCGGGCCAGTAGAGAGCCTGCAACGTCATCATGATCCGTTACGGCAACAACGTTCAGGGTATTCTGTTTTTCAACGAAATCGAAAAGTGTTTGAGCATCTTCCATCCCGTCACCGAAGGCGGTATGCACCTGCAGGTCGGCTTTCCCGAAGCCCGAACACAGTGGGTCTTGAGTAGGTGGCATCAGAGTAATTATAGTTCTTTTGCTTTACTTCTCTTAATCATGCGTTTGAATGTTTTCTGAAGAGATTGACCAGATAGGAGATAGCGGGAACCACTGCTCCGGCCATTGAGTAATTCCATACTCGATTTCACCTATCAATACCTCCATGTTATGACCTCTCGCAATATCGTCTCTCTGATCCCCCTCCATAAAGGAAATTTTTTTGAAATATAAAGAATATTTTCCAACACCGGTTCGTGGTGCCCAAAATGACACCACATCAGCCCCTGTTGACATTGCCAAACTTACGATTCCATCGGGGATCGGTGCTTGGGCACCAAAAAATAGCGAATTGCTTGAATTCCCCTGAATATCCCTATCGCCCAGAAGTGCGAGCAGGCCACCCGCACGTAGATGACGTCGAGCCCGTAGCAAGCCGTTGAAATTTGTGGGAAAAAATCGGACCCCAGTAGTTGAACGAATCTTTTGCATATATCGTTCAATCCGCGGATTTCGTAGCTCCTCGGAAATAACCCCAGCACATAAACCAAACTGCCCAATTGCCTGTCCGACTATCTCAGGATTGCCCAGGTGAGCAGACACGATGATGACTCCATTGCCCCGATCAAACGCCTCGAACAAAACTTCAAGCCCGTGGAATTCATCGATATATTCAGCAAAATCAGGCCCAATAAGCCGCGGGTAACGACCAAGATCAAAATAATATCGGGAGACATTAATCAATATCTCCCGAGCCTTATCATCTATCAGTTTCTCCGGGCTGTTGACAGGTAACACTTGCCGCATGTGGCCCGTCGTCACTCTCCGAAGATCGGAGGATGCATTCCACGCTATGAAACCGGTAATACGCGCCGCTATGTCGATCACGGCATCTGGCATAACAGAAGAAAATGCCGCACTAACCCGCAACAGGAGGTAGTGTATGACATCGCTCACCCAAGTCCTGAGTTTACGCATGGCTAATTCGTAGACCTGTCACTAGTCCAAAAATATCTAAACATGTGCCACTGCGACGGATCTTCCCTGATCAAACGCTCCAGAGTCAGCATGAGTTCCTGGCTCAGGCCCCTGACGTCATTTTCCAGTTCACCAGTCAATTCGTATTCCACCGGTTGTATCACAAGCCTCACAAGATTTTCCGATTTTTTTTGTCGGAACGGAATCCCCACAACCAGAGAAGCCCCTGAAAGCAAACACATTCGTGCAGGTCCGCTGTGAATATCCACTTCCGACCCAAAAAAAGTTACGGTTATCGCATCTTTCCCCGTTGGCGGAACGTCTATCAAAATGTTCACAAGGTGGTTATTCCTGAGTTCTCGACGAATTTGCAAAGCCCCATTGTCTGATGAAATAAGACTGATACCCAACAACGACCTTATCTTCTGAAGCAGAAAATTCAACCGTTCGTTTTCAAATTGGTCGATTACTACGCTGGCTGGCATCCCAAGAATCTGACTTGCAGCGGCTGGACCAAAGTCCCACATACCTGCATGCAGCCCTACTGCAATGAGTCCCTTCCCCATTCTTGCTCTCTCGGCAATTTCCCCTCCGACAATGGTCACCTGTTTTCGAACATCACGGATATAGTCATCACCCGAGATAGATAGTACTTTCAGAAAGTCGAGAGCATACGCTGCGTACGATTGAAAGGATTCCCGTGCCAGTCTTCGAGCTACGAGGCTATCCCCATCTGTTATATGGAGCATATTTTGCGTCGTGATCCGGCTCCGTTTCCGCATAATAAGGAATGCAGCCCAACCGACTGCATCAGTCAAAAAATAAGCCAACGAAATAGGAAGCAGGTTCGCTATCTTACTTGCGTATACAAGAGTTGTTTTCACGTCTCCACATCCATAGGAAAATCATATACTTCCCGCCGTGTTTAGGTGCGAAATGAAATTGAATATCCTCGAGATGAGAGCGAGGTTAAGACTTTGCGTCGATGAAGTCCTCCAAAGCAAGCCTCGCAACCTCATCACGCATTTGTCGCGGTGGTGACTTCATGAAGTAAGCGGACGCCTCATATATTGGTCCCCCTACCCCTCGATCCAGAGCTAATTTTGCGCATCGCACTGCGTCAATTACCACTCCCGCTGAGTTTGGACTATCCCAGACTTCCAGTTTTGTCTCCAAGTTGAGAGGAACGTTGCCAAACGTAGTACCTTCAACCCGTATATGACACCATTTTCGATCGAGAAGCCAGGGAACGTAGTCTGATGGCCCCACGTGGATATCCGCATCCGGCAATCCGTACTCTATCTGACTTGTAACAGCTGATGTTTTGGAAATTTTCTTAGATTCTAATCGCTCCCGTTCAAGCATATTCATGAAATCTGTATTGCCGCCAAAGTTAAGCTGGTAGGTCCGGTCAATTTGCACACCTCTGTCTTGAAACAGCCTTACAAGAAGACGATGCAATATGGTTGCGCCTACTTGACTCTTGATGTCATCGCCAATTATTGGCAAACCAGCCTTCTCGAATCTCTCGGCCCAATAATTTTCCCTCGCAATAAACACAGGAATGCAGTTAATAAATGCACAGCCAGCTGACAAGATTTGTTCTACATACCACTTGGTAGCAGTTTCACTTCCAACTGGAAGATATGAAATTACTACATCGGTTTTTGTATCCTTCAAAATCTGAGCCACATCAGCAGTCTGTCCGGGAGCCTTCTCAATCACTTCTGACAAGTATTTTCCGATCCCGTCGTGTGTCATACCCCGCTCGACGGTCACGCCGGTCTTAGGGACATCACTGAATTTGTAGGTGTTATTTTGTCCGGCATAGATAGCCTCGGACAAGTCTTTTCCAACCTTATCGCTATCAACATCAAATGCAGCAGTGAATTCAATATCATTTATGTGATACTCGCCTAAGACCGGATGCATCAGACCAGGAATTTCGTCACTGGCCTCAGCTGACTTATAGAACTCCACACCTTGCACCAATGACGAAGCGCAATTTCCGACGCCAATAATAGCTACACGTACTTTTTTATTTGAAGCTTTCTTCTTGGCCATTCAGTAAGCCCTCCCTGTTAGTTAATTTCCTACATTAATACTCACGCAGATGAATAATTCAGTCAATTTAATATATTAAATATGATATATTAATATTCCTAATGTATAAACCGCAGCTTGAGATAAGCCTGAGACACCTACGATATTTGAGCGTCATCAACAGACGTAAAACCTTATCAGCCGCAGCCATCGATCTCGGTGTGACGCAGCCTGCTCTATCGCTCGCAGTGAAAGAAATTGAACAACAATTGGACACGAAATTATTTGAGAAGAGGGGCCGCGAAAAGTTACTCACCGCAGCCGGAATCTTAGTCGTCCAATTTGCTGACCGAACCTTGCATGAAGCAAAGGAGTTAGCCGAAAGTCTGCGCGATGAAAATCAGTTAGTCAGGGGAACCTTGAGTGTCGGCATGATTGATGCCGCTTCACTTTATTTATTGCCAGCGGCAATCAGTGCGTTCAGAAAAGTAGCCCCTGAAGTCGAAATCCAGATAGTCGTTGCAGACTCAGACACCCTAACCGAACAACTCAAAGACTTCCAATTAGACGTTGCGTTTGTGGTATCGCCACCAGACGGGATTGATGACTCGGAGGACTTTGCGGCAACCGTCATCATGGAAGAAGCGCTTCTACTATGCACACCCGATATCGGTGCTGGTTCTGAACCTGATGAGTGGGCTCTCTACCCTTCAGGATCTCGAACAAGGGCCTTGATCGATAGAGGACTGCAAAGCATTGATATACGTCCGTACACCACGGTCGAGTCCGCTAATCCCCAGATCCTCCGGCAGATGGTATCTCTGGGACTAGCAACCAGTGTGCTTCCGGAATCTGTGGCAAACAGTGGAGAGTCGATAACAGTTACAAAGGAGATAGCTCGGCGTAAAATCACTTGTATACGTCGAGCTAATTCTCCCGATAACTCAAAGGTCAATGCCCTAATTGAGCTTGGCCTGACCGTGGGTCGCGAATATGCAGCCGATTAGACCATATTCTTTAGTTTGGCCCCGGCCTTCACTTTAACAGCCGCGCGTGCCGGCACGTTCACCACATCGCCGGTTTGTGGGTTCCGGGCAGTCCTGGCACTCCGCTGGACTTTCTCAAACGAGATCCAACCGGTCAGGGTCGCCTTATCACCGCGCTTAACGGCTTCACCTATACTTTCCAGCAAACCATTCACTGCGGCCTCAACTGTAGAAGCTGGTAGGCCGGCTCTCTTTGCGGCATCACTAATTAATTCACCCTTATTCATTTGCCACTCCTTATCTGTTCAAATGCTAAAGCGTTATAACAGTTTTAAGGCCTAGAATGCAAGATGTCTACCCCTCTCCCGTAAAATCTCATGCAGGAGTAGGCTAATTTAGGCAAAGTTTTTGACTGATCTCCACGATCCAAGTGCTAAATCACGCTCCATTAGAGCTATTAGCTCGCCATTCGGCCCGTAACCACGGAGACTTTCTGTGGACGTATTCCTCTTTGCATAGGCTCGAGTCGGGCAAAGAATAACTGAATTTCCATAACCAATATCCTTAACCTGCTCGCTCGTCAGAATAGCTGCCGGAAGATCCTCGAACACCCTATCAATCTGTAGTAAAACCTCATCGATCAAACCAGATCTCAGTCGAACAACTAAATCGTCAAGAGTGATAGCGTCGGTGATTGCAAAATTGCCCACCATAGTCCGCCGAAGCGCCGACAAATGAGCTCCTATACCTAAATGTTGACCCAAGTCATGTGCTAATGAACGAATATAGAAACCCCGTCCGCACTCTACCTCTAAGTCGCATTCCGGATACTCATCGGGCCCTTCCGATACTTCTGAAATATTCCAGTCATATATGGTCACTGGACGCGGTGAAAGGTCCACGGATTTATTTTCCCGGGCAAGCTTGTATGCTCGAACCCCATTGGTTTTGATCGCACTATATGGTGGAGGGGTTTGAAAAATAATAGTTCCTGGTTGAGCTGTAGGTGACGTAGATACTGTTTGTGATTCAAGGAGAGACCGCACGCTTCCAGCTATTTCTCCCACTGATAATTCAGGCAAATCACCCACAGATGTTTTTTGAAGAACGTTGCCCTCTGCGTCGTATGAATCAGTTGTCACACCAAAAGTCACCTGAGCCAAATATTTTTTTCGGTATCCGAGGAACTCGTCAGATAAACGAGTAGCTTTGCCCACCAGTATGGGGAGTACTCCGGAAGCGCTTGGGTCAAGAGTGCCCGCATGCCCGACTTTGACTTTACCTAGTTCTTTTTTGACTCTACGGACTGCCTCCCCTGAAGAAATACCGACCGGCTTATCTAGGTTGAAAAATCCATTCATAGTTCACTATAGTTCTCGAAGCAGTTTCGTTAGTCTATCTGCCTCGTCGAACGAAGTGTCTTCGATGAATTCAAGTCTTGGAATTCTCCTCAGGCGGAGCTCTTTCCCCAGTTCTCGCCTCAAGTATCCGGAGGCCTGCTGGAGCCCAAGCATAACTGATTCTTCGGCTTCCTTTCCGCCCTGTACAGTGACAAAAATCTTAGCTGAGGAAAGGTCCTTCGCCACGTCAACATCAGTAATTGTATACAGGGCATCTTTAACCCGAGGATCCTTCACTCTCCTGGGCAAAATTTCGGCGAGAGTTCGCTGAATATTATCTTCGATGCTTTCTATTCGCCGTGTCAGCGCACCTGCTCCTTATGAAAAGCTACAATCTCGTCACCTTCTTCAAACGAGTCATACCCGTCGACCATAATTCCGCACTCCAAACCAGCTACGACCTCTCGAGCGTCATCATCAACACGCTTCAGGCTACCGATGATCGATTCATGGACTGTTTCCCCGTTGCGCATGACTCTGCACAGTGAATTCCTCACCATCGCTCCGTCTCGCACATAGCAGCCTGCAATTGCATTTCTTCTGCCTTTGCGGAAAATGGCTCTCACTTCCGACACCCCATCCTCTCGGTCCTCGAATATTGGGTCCAAAAGACCATTTACAGCCTTCTCGATGTCTTCGACGATATCGTATATAACGTTATATTCCCTGACTTCCACTCCTGATTCAGCCGACAATTTACGAGCGCCTGGCTCAGGCATAACGTTAAATGCTATGACCACGCCGTGGGACGCTGTGGCGAGTTGCACATCCGACTCAGTGACGGACCCGACTGCCGCATGAATAACCCTGACATTAACTTCCTCAAGCGATTGTGCCTCCAGTACCTGGACCAATGGATCTATTGAGCCTTGCACGTCAGCTTTCACAACTAAATTAAAGTCCGTAACATTACCTTTATGAATTTCACCAAACAACGAATCTAGCGTTACCGCCTGACTCTGACCAGTACCAGAAGTCTCCCGCTCGCGAGTGTCAACTTCTTGGCGAGCCAATCTCAGATCAGCACTCGTTTCAAATGATTCGCCAGCTGATGGGATAGCAGATAGCCCCAAAATTTCAACTGGAGTAGAGGGCCCAGCCGACTCGATCGGCATTCCATCAGAATCGAACATTGCTTTCACACGACCGAATGCTGTACCCGCAATAAGTACATCTCCAGCCCGTAACGTCCCTGTTTGAATAAGTAGCGTGGCCGTAACTCCCCTGAGTCGATCATTTTTGGCTTCCAATACGATCCCTTGAGATTGCTTATTGGGATCGGCCTTGAGATCTTCAAGGTCTGCTACTACGAGCACGTTCTCCAGCAACTCGTCAATCCCCATGCCTTCAAGTGCAGAAATTTCTACAACAATCTGGTCACCACCCAATTCCTCCGGTAAGAGTCCCTCCTCGGTGAGCTGGCCCTTTAGTCTGGCGGAATCCGCATCAGGTAAATCAACTTTATTAATTGCTATGATCAATGGAACTTGAGCAGCCTTAACGTGCGATATTGCTTCTCGAGACTGCAACATCAGCCCATCATCAGCAGCCACAACAACAATACCGACATCCGTTATATTGGCTCCTCGAGCCCGCATCTGGGTAAATGCCTCATGGCCCGGCGTGTCGAGAAAAGTAATTACTCGCCCATCGCCAACTTTGACTTGGTATGCACCGATATGTTGAGTTATGCCACCGGCTTCACCTTCTTGGACATTCGCTGACCTGATCCTATCCAAAAGGGTGGTCTTTCCGTGATCAACATGACCCAGAACTGTGACAACCGGTGGCCGAACGACGGCACCTTCTCCATCATCAATCAATCGTACCGACGTAGATTCTTCGGTTTCCGGGGCGTCGTCTAGTGCATCCCCTTCAGCATCAACATCAAATCCAAAATCGGCAGCGATAATAGCGGCTGTGTCAAAATCAATCACCTGAACTACGGTCGCCATAACTCCATTCTGCATTAGTGCCTTGACCACCTCTACAGGGGTGGTATCAAGGATCTC
Organism: Dehalococcoidia bacterium UBA2979; assembly: GCA_002348225.1. Lineage (GTDB taxonomy): Bacteria > Chloroflexota > Dehalococcoidia > UBA2979 > UBA2979 > UBA2979. Next base: position 39,410 of record DEAP01000012.1, on the reverse strand, counting down.
TGCCAGATCCCTGACCACAATTGCGGATGGAAGAGTTATTTTTTCTTGATCAACGGTCATTTCAGTTTCTCACCAAAGCTAAATATCAAATTCTTCATCGAAGTAGTCATCTCCGGAGAGAGCAGCCTCGATCTCATCTTCATCATAATCAAATCGGCGTCCCTGGGACTGCCTTGCAGGTCCTCTATCCTGGCCACGCTTCCGCTTATTCTGGCCCTTTTTACCTGGACGTATTTCTTCTTCCTCCCGACGTAATTCTTCTATCTGATCACCAAATCGAATGCCAGAGGCTGAGGGTTTCTCCTCAATCTCTGGTGTGATCTCCGCAATCTCCGTTTCATCAACGTCCGCAGTTAGTACTGCATCATCGGCATCACTCTCAGGAGCGAACGCGGCAAGAATTTCCATCTCAGGCGTCAATTGCTTCGAAGCTGCGGAGTCTTTGTCATCAGCATCCTGAACAGCCTCAGAACTGCCTTGATCGAGGAGGCCGGTACTGGCCGATGAATCAGAGGAATCTGTAGCTCTGGTCGCAGGCGTTCGACTGAGCATAACGGCTTCCATGTTTGGTTCCGGCGGCGGTATCAAATCCACGCCAGATTCTAGCAACGTACTTTCAGCATTGAGGGAGACTCTCCGACCAATCAATTTAGCCGCGAGTCTGGCATTTTGCCCCTCTTTACCTATAGCTAATGCCATTTGCCTATCAGGTATTCCAATTTCTATCGTATTTTCTGGAGAGTTCAAGCCAATTGAAATCACCTGGGCCGGCGAAATAGCATTGGCTGCGTAGGCGATTTCATTCGGATCCCAACGAAGTATGTCGATGCGTTCCCCACCAAGTTCTGTAACAATATTCTGTATTCTGCCCCCTCGAGGGCCAACACAGGCTCCGATAGGATCAACTCCATGTTGACGTGAAATGACCGCAACCTTTGACCGAAAACCAGCATCACGGGCTATAGCCATTATTTCGACAGTCCCTCTGCTAATTTCAGGGATTTCCAACTCAAACAACCGCTTGAGCACGTCCGGATGCGATCGAGACACAACAATCTGGGGGCCTTTAGCCGCCCTGTACACTTCTTTGATAAATACACGAATTCGCTGACCCTGACGATAGTGCTCTGGCCGTATCTGTTCAGCCCATGGCAACACTGCCTCAGCGCGTCCAAGATCAATGACAACCTGCCGGCGGCCACTTTCGACCCTGAGGACCACACCTGATGTGAGCTCCCCTTCTTTTCCGACAAACTCCTCAAAAACTGCTTCTCTTTCTGCCTCCCGAAGTCCCTGGGACACAACCTGCTTCGCGGTCTGAGCAGCTACTCGGCCGGCTTCGTCAACTCGCTGCTGCTCAATTGGCTCATTAATGACATCGCCAGTCTTGGCGTTCGAGAAACCCATCGTTGCAGCTCGATCAGCTGACACTTCAATTTCGTCATCCTCAATCTCTTCATAAGGCATAACTGTGTACAGTCGCTCAGCCGTGATATAGGACGTTGCTTCGTCGATCCGGACTTTTATTTCAGCATACTGAAGGTCATCCTTGCGCAAGGCAGAAGCGACCGCCGATTCTACCTTCGTCAGCACAATAGACGTATTCAGGCCTTTCTGATCAGAGACCTGCTTAATTGCCGTAACTAATTCGTTCGTACTCATTCGTCCCCCAAAATAAAAAGAGCGCCAGCCTGAAGGCCGCGCACGCGATTGTTAACCGAGTCACTAGCTCTATTTGGTCTAATAATTCTACCACCGATACCCCAGATTAGTGGGACGCAAAATATTATTAGTTCAACCCTGCCGTAGTTTGTGAATTTCGGCCTTAATGCTGTCTACTCCCTCTGCACGAGGAGCTGTCAGCGATTCGCCATCTGCCCTGCCAGTAATTTCGATTATCTCATTCTCATGGTTACGCGGCGACACCGTAACTCTAATCGGCATACCCATCAGATCCGCGTCGTTAAACATTACTCCGGGCCGGAGTGCACGATCATCAAACAGGACGTCAATGCCACTCTCAATGAGTTCTGCATATAGCCCATAGGCCTCGTCCCGAACGGCGTCATCTTTATCAATACCGATGGCAACCAAGTGAACCTGATAGGGAGCTATAGCTATTGGCCAATTCAAACCATTGTCATCATGAAATACCTCTGCAGCTGCTGCAAATATCCGCCCGATTCCAATCCCATAACAACCCATAGTCGGTGTTACCGCGGCCCCATCAGAATCCTGTATCGAAACTCCAAAGGCTTCCGCATAGATCTGTCCAAGCCTGAACACGTGACCCATCTCGATCCCACGTGCGAGGCTCAATATGCCTCCGTCGCACTGCTCACATGTAAGCCCTTCCTGAGCTTCAGCCAGGTCAGTCACAATATCGGCTTCCCAATCTCGACCATAATTGGTGTTGAGGTAATGCCAACCTTCACGATTCGCACCTCCAGCCAAATTAGGTGCAGAAATCACCGACCTATCGGCAACTACTGTCACCTCACTTGCAAGATTGACTGGCGAAATATATCCAGGCACCAATCCAACATTTGCGGCCTCCGAGGCCTCCATCGGTCGTACTTCAGCGCCCCCTAGCGCATTAGAGAGCTTCACATCATTTACTTCAAAATCTCCACGTATCACTGCTAATACTGGAAACTCTTCATCTGACTCAAATTTAGTGGCCATGAACAAAACGGCTTTCGCAGTGCTCGAATTTGCAATGGAGAGAAACTCACTGAGATCCTCGATGGTCGCGACATTCGGTGTCTCGACCTCCTCCAAGGACTTTTGAGCTTCTGCAGAACTCTCCTGAAGGAAGGTTGCCTTCTCTAAGTTGGCGGCATATTCACATCCCGAACACTGCACCACAGTGTCTTCGCCCATCTCGGTTATGAAAATAAACTCCTGGGATCCTTTTCCGCCTATCGCACCTGAATCGGCGTCAACTGGAACCACAGGCACCCCACACTCAGAGAAAATGTTCTTGTATGCCTGAAACATCTTGTCGTAGGAATCACTCAGCCCATCCTCATCCAGGTCAAATGAATAAGCGTCTTTCATAGTGAACTCACGCACTCGGACTAATCCACCTCTTGGCCTAGCTTCATCCCGAAATTTTGTCTGAATTTGATATGTCGTAAGGGGAAGATCCCGGTGTGAAGAAATAAATTTACCGGCGAGTTGAGTAACCACCTCTTCATGGGTCGGCCCGAGGGCGAGCGAGCGCCCCCTACGATCTGATAATCGGAATAGCACATCCTTCATCTTGGCTGCTCGACCCGATTGCTCCCAGATCTCTATCGGCTGGAGCGCAGGCATCAGTATTTCCTGCGCACCTGACAAATTCATGTGCTTCCGTACAACATTTTCAATATTGAGCCGCACCCGGTTACCCAACGGCATAAACGTATAGGCGCCAGCCATCAACTGAGAGATATATCCCGCCCGGAGCAGTAGGGCCAAAGATCCTGAGTCCGCCTCACTTGGAGGCTCTCGGAGAGTTTTTCCTAACAAATTAGACATCTGCATAGTTTGGTCCAGTAATTTAACGGTAGGTTACTCGCGGAAAAGAACTCGAAAAAGCAATCCTCGGCGCCTCTCCATCTAGTATTCTAATGCCAACGTGCGGACGATTGGCATCAACATGACGAACTGGAAAGAACGATATCAGGGGAAAATTATTTCGCCGGAGGATGCTGCAGCACTCATACAAGATAATTCGATTGTTCATTTCGGGGCCTTGCCATCCGACCCGTGGTTTCTCTCAAGATTTGTGCATGGCCGAAGTGACAGCCTACAAAACGTTGTAGTCTACGGTGATTTAATGAGGGATATGGAAGACTGGGATCATGTCTCTCTCGACAATGAACAAGATAGACATATCGAATACAGAACCGGTTACTTAACACCCGGCACCCGGCACGTCTGGAAGCGCGAGCATCTCCACTACACACCCGGCACTGTTTACACCGATCACTTCCGATATTCACGAGATATCCCTACACCGGATATCGGCTTCTTTCATATGACAACTCCGGACGCTGCAGGCACGTGTGGCTTTGGAATAGGGCTATGGGACAACAAAATCAATCTCCAAAAATGTGGGATCGTAGTCGCAGAGGTACAAGAAGAGATGCTCCGGACACCGGGTGATAATTTTATCGACGCCGATGCGATTGATTATTTCGTAATAATTCCTGACGGCGAAGTACCAAGAGCCCCTGCCAGAAGAGAAAAACCACCACTCGACTTCAACGCAGTAGATGTGGCGGGTGCGCTAGCTGCATCACTCGTCAACGACGGAGACACCTTAGAAATCGGTGTAGGTGTCGCCTCAAACGCAGTAACCCCTCACCTCTTCTCGAAAAAAGATCTCGGATATCATTCTGAACTTACGAGTCCTGGCATTGCCCAGCTGTACGAAGCAGGAGTGATTAACGGCTCAAACAAGAGCAGAGACGTTGGGAAAGTCTGTGTCACTCTACTGCCGGCCCAACCAGAAGATTTACAAATAGTTGCTGAACATATCAACGATTGGGAAGTCTACGGAGTTGACTACATACATAATCCGTCTGTCATTTCGTCACAAAAACAAATGACAGCCATAAACACCGCAACAATGATCGATCTCACTGGACAGATCGTGTTTGACTCGGTCGGACGAGAACAGATCACTGGACCTGGGGGACAATTTGAATTCGTGGCCGGTTCTCTCTACGCGCCAGGTGGAAAATCCGTGCATGTCATGCAAAGTATGGATGGGGAAAACTCTAAATTTGTTGCCGATCTGCCACCGGGAGCAAGAGTAGGTGTTCCTCGGTACTTGGCAGATTACGTTGTAAGCGAATACGGTATTGCCTCCCTGCAAGGGAAATCTGAACGTCAACGGGCTCGGGAATTGATATCAATTGCTCATCCTGATCAAAGACCTGATTTAACAAAAAAAGCCAGACACCTCGGTATTCTTTGAACATCCGGCAGCGGCTGCTATCGCCAGCCTCGCACCTTTTCCAAATAGATTAATATCCAAAATTTGCCTATGCGCCAAACTATCCAAATCTCCCTGTAATGTAATCCTCGGTACGACTGTCGGAAGGATTTGTGAAGAGCTCTTGAGTAGGACTAAATTCTACGAGTCTCCCAACGCGTTCCTCGCCGGCAAGCATAAAAGCTGTCTTATCTGATACTCGCGCCGCTTGCTGCATATTGTGAGTGACTATAACGATTGTGTAGGTGCTTCTTAATTCTCTTATTAAATCTTCAATTCTCTGAGTGGCTATCGGATCAAGGGCGGAACACGGTTCATCCATCAAAATTACTTCAGGCTTTACTGCAATCGCTCTCGCAATACATAATCGTTGTTGCTGCCCACCGGACAATGTGAGTCCGCTCTCGCTAAGTTTGTCACTCACCTCATCCCAAAGTGCAGCTTGCTCCAATGAGGCTCGTACCAACTCGTCCATATTCCCTTTATAGCCATTGATGCGAGCACCAAACGCCACGTTTTCGTAAATACTCTTTGGGAACGGGTTGGGTTTCTGAAATACCATTCCTACGTTACGTCTAACTGCTACAGGATCCACATCCTTTTCGTAGATACTCTCACCATGTATTTTAATATGGCCATCCAGAGTGACTCCGGGAATTAAGTCATTCATCCTGTTTATGCAGCGAAGAAGCGTACTCTTCCCACAGCCCGATGGACCTATAAGTGCAGTAACTTGGTTCTCCGGAATCTGTAAAGAAACATTCTCTATTGCCTGCACACCGGTATACCAGAGACTTAACGCATCAATATTAATCGCCACTGTTTCTGTGCGATCTTCCAGTTCTTCTGCCCCATTTGTTGAAATAGCGACTTCTGGAACCTCAAGGCTACGATTCTCTTCTTTATCCATTATTCCTTCGCCTACCGCATCAACCATCGCTAACCGTAATCCTAACAAAAGAAATCCCTCTGCTCATAGCTCCCGTTTATCTTGCTCCACTTTGGCCAAGCCGAATTCGGATCAGTACAGCTATTGCGTTCATCGTGAGTAGCGTAATCAGAAGAACCACTATCCCAGTAGCTGCAAGCTCATGGAAAGCTGCCTGCGGTCGTGATATCCAGTTGAGAACTTGGATCGGCATCGCGGTAAATGGGTCGAGCGGCCCCTCTGGTCTAAAGGCAACAAAAGTCAAGGCTCCGATCATAATTATTGGAGCCGTCTCACCTATTGCACGTGATAGGGCAAGAATCATACCTGTCATAATCCCAGGCATCGCCTGCGGTAATACGTGACTGGAAACTGTTTGCCACCTTGTCGCACCAACACCATATGACGCCTCACGTATGGAAGGTGGTACCGCCTTGATCGCCTCCTGCGAGGCGACAATTACAATCGGCAAAATAAGTAAGGTCAAAGTTAGCGCCCCAGAAATAACAGATCTTCCAAACCCACATTGTTCGCCAATACATATGGCCGGCCCGTACCCAATCGTACCTCGAACAAATAATTGGAGCCCTAAGATTCCGAACACAATCGACGGAACTCCGGCTAGATTCGAAATGTTCGTTTGAATAAGGCTCGTCAGTTTATTCTTTATTGCATATTCTTCGAGATAAAGAGCGGCACCCACCCCTATTGGAAAGGAAGTGATCGCAACAATCCCCATTACCCAAAGGGTTCCCATAATTGCCCCGTGGAAACCAGCTATCTCAGGTTTACGTGAAGGAAAATTAGTAAAAAAATGTTTAGACATATAGTGAAAACCGTCCTGGCGGATATCATTTAGCAAGGTGACCAATAACAAAATCCCCACTAGAGACCCCAAGAGACATAGTAAATAAAACAGCCTCCCCTTGAGATGCCTGAGAACGTTGTTCGTCTGATACTCGGACAAAACTAATCTGGATTGGCTGGTTGGAGGGTCATTTGCTGATCTCAATCGTATACCTCCCTGAACCTTTTAGTTATCCGACTCGAAATGATATTCATGACAAGCGTCATGAAAAACAAAGTAAGACCAACCGCAAAAATCGTTTTAAATTCGATTGTTCCATGTGGTGTGTCACCTAACGACACACTCACGATATAAGCCGTCATCGTCTGAACGGCCTCGAAGGGATTAGCCGTGAGATTCGGCCGCGCACCAGCCGCTACCGTCACCGCCATCGTTTCACCAATAGCTCGAGAAATAGCCAAAATATACGACGCAATAACACCTGATAAAGCCGCAGGAAATACGACTCTCGTATTGACCTCTAGCTTGCTGGCTCCCACCCCATAGGCGGCCTCGCGTAGCTCGCGCGGAACAGCTCTGAGCGCGTCATCTGAAATTGACGCCACAATGGGGACAATCATGATCCCCACCACCACAATTGCGGAAATAGCCATATACGGACCAGCCTCCGGGTACAAGTATTCTTTGATAAATGGAGAAATAAAAGTCAAAGCAAAATATCCATACACTACCGTTGGAATCCCTGACAGTACTTCCACCAATGGTTTCATCACCGAGCGTATCCTCGGCGTCGCATACTCTGATAGGTAGATTGCCGTAAGGGTCCCCAATGGCAGCGCAACACAGGCAGCGCCCAGCCCAATCAGTACAGTACCGCTGATTAAAGGAAGAACTCCAAACCCTTTAGATGTGAACAACGGCGTCCATTTTGTACCTGTGAAAAACTCTATAGGACTTACTTCAGCAAAGAAAGAGAGCCCCTCGATAAACAAGATTACTACTATCCCAACTGTAGTCACTACCGTGACAAAAGCACACAGAAACAATACGGCGCCGATAAGGCGACCGCCTAGGTTACTTCGGAGGTTTTGTCTATATCTTGCTGTAACACGCGTGGTCTCGAACGACATCATCCCTCGCTAAGTAGACTCGCTGAACTTACGGGGTGGAATCCGAACCTCACCCATCTGACTGCTGATAAATAAACAAGAAAGCGATAGATAAATTTTCCAACGATTTATCCCTACTTACTATATTTGGTTTTCAGGAAGGTCGGCTATGTTTGAAAGAAAATCTTCCCGTAAAATCTTACTGAATCGCCCCTTCTACCACCACCTTAATCGACTTCAAGCCTGCTATGACAAAAATGCCAGCACTCACCATCAATTCCCTACCGTCGCCAAGCTTGCTCTCATGTCTGCGAGTTCGGTGGGAGGGATATTTGAGTAACCAACCTCTGTAACCATGGCTATGCCCTCGTCGGACAAATAGTAGTCCATGAATGCACGAACCTGATTTCGCTCCTGCAGAGACTTGATACTGACATATAAATACAAAGGACGTGCTAGGGGATAGCTTCCGTCACTAACCGTTTCTCCACTCGGTGCCACACCATTGATCTTCACCACACTCAGCACATCCATATTTTCAACGTAGTACGCGAAGCCAAAGTAGCCCATCGAATGTAAGTTCCCCGCAACTCCGGTGACCAAAACATTGTCATCTTCTGAGGGCGTGTAATCGCCACGCGATGCTCCGGCTTCGCCATTAACATGCTCGGTGAAAAAGTCAAATGTTCCCGAGTCCGTTCCTGGCCCGTAGAGGTCAATATCCTCAGCTGGGAAAGACGGATCTATCTGGTTCCACTTGACGATAGTGCCTTCCGATACAGGGCCCCACGTCAGGCTGAGTTGCTCCATCGTCAGGTCGTCCAGATAGTTATTAGCTTTATTTTTCACAACAGCTAGGCCGTCAAGACCAACCCGGAGTTCGATGAATTCGATTTCATTTCCGGAGCACATATCTCGCTCTTTATCCCTTATAGGACGTGACGCTCCAGAAATGTCTATCTCGCCTGTACAGAACTTCGTGAATCCGCCCCCTGTCCCTGAAACCCCCACGGTCACTCTCGTATCTGGGTGCGCCCGTTGGAATTCTTCCGCCACTGCCTCAGTGACCGGATATACCGTCGAGGAACCATCGATCACTATACTCCCGGAAAGTTTGTTTGCATTTTCACCACTAGAGCCTCCGGCTATTCCGGAGCTGCCATTCCCACAAGCAACGATCAATCCAAGGGCTACTGATAGGCTAATTGTTAACAAAATTCGCGATTTGACCCGGTTCAAATTTACTCCCCTTTACTTAGTATTTTACGAACACCTGACTGAGATCTAATCTTAAAAAATCATTCAAATTCACTGTAGTACATTTATTAGTAAGGATGGAGGACTTGCACTAAACGCTATAAATTCAATATGCTGCCAGTCCGTGAGGTTTATAACGTATGGCCCGTGATGAATTCCACAAGCAACTTTCGGAGCTACTAAACAAGGTTTTGGTAATGAGTTCGCTCGTCGACAGGGCGCTGGATAAAGGCATGCAAAGCCTTGTGGAAAGAGACGCGGAACTAGCTCAAACGGTCATAGAAGGTGACGCGGTCATAGATGAACTGAATTACGAGGTACAAGACGAAGTTCTTAAGTTACTTGCTCTTGAAGCCCCTCTTGCAAAGGATCTGCGAGTGATAGTGTCTGTCTCGTCAGTAATGATTGATCTTGAACGAATGGGCGACCATGCTGAGGGCATCGCCAGACTTACTGTTATCATGCAAGACGAGCCTCTTGTTAAGCCACTCATTGATCTTCCAATTATGGCAACCAAAGCCCGGGACATGATGCGCGACGCGGTGGAGGCTTTCGTTGATGCAGACCCAGAAAAAGCATATGCAGTAAACGCCGCTGATGATGAAGTGGACGACCTCTATGATCGGGTCTACGAGGAGTTGATAGGCATTATGGTTGATGACCCCACAACGATTTTGCCAGCTACCCACCTGCAATGGGTGTCTCATAACATTGAGAGAATCGCTGACAGAGCCACCAACATCGCCGAGCGAGCCGTTTACTCAGCCACTGGCGTGTATCCTCGTAATATGGACGTGTCTAATTACTAAATCATGAGTGCCCAACACTAGAACTTTACTTCGTGAGGCTCACTTTCCATGTCTTTCCGTCGTCTATTTCGTCTACTTGCATGATTCCCTGACCAACCATCTTGGCTATATGGGAACGCACCTGGCCGTGCGCAGCTCTCCGCAGACCTTTTTGGATTTCAGGATATAGCGCCCGGCGAATCTGCTGATCGGTGTCATATCCTTTATCAATGATGTCAATAATCTGACGATCACGCACTTCTCTATGATCAAGAAGCTCCTGAACTTTCGCCGCAGTGGCCGTCACCGTCGGGCCATGACCGGGTGCAAATAATTTTGCCTCTAGCTCGCGCATTCGCTTGAGTGATTCGATGTAATCGCCCATGTTCCCTGATGGCGGTGGCCCGATTGCACTGGTCCCTACACCAAGAATGTTGTCCCCTGTGAATAGCTGCATCGTCTCTTCTACGAGATAGCAGTTATGCCCTGCAGTATGCCCAGGAGTGTGTACTGCCCGAACCGTGAGTCCACCAACTTTGAAGGTATCTCCATCCTCCATCATCACGTCTATCGGGGTCTCAAATGCCTCTTTCTTCCAGACGTCGGCTCGGTCCGTAATAACTTTATCGTCAGGTAGATCTTCATTTCCTTCTTCCGGGCCAAGCGGCGTATGCAATAACGCATCGTCAATCGGATGAATCGCTGTATCCGCTTTCAAAATGTCGCGCAGCTGCCGTCCACCGCTGGAATGATCGAAATGATGGTGAGTCATTGCAATCCTCTTGAAATTATGGCCAGACCAATCCTTTCGAAAATATTCTCTGCGAGCATCGATCGAAGGCTTATCTCCATAACCGGAGTCAATAAGTGCCGCCTCATTACCGTCATGCAGCACCCAGACGTTCGACGTCGGGAACGTTCTACTGAACATTTTCACAGCAACGACGTGCTGCACAAGATTGTCATTGATGACCTTCTCGGTAGTTGTTGCCACAGGTTCCTGATCTGCAGACGCCGACGAATTATCCGAGGAAGTTCCTCGGCTAACCGATCTCTTGAGTTTCCTACCATATCTATGCGCAGCTAGTCGCAGCCGCCAAGTCTCGCGTTTCACAGAATCTCCCGTCTCGCCAAGAAAACCATTGGAGACCACATAATAAAGGATTTCAGACGATGTACATATCTAGTTCTACTGGCCTGCATCAATGGTCCCAAGTCCTGCCCGTTGTTCAGATCGCCAAATAAGGGAATCTTTTTCAAGCCCCGCCAGTATCGCCTCAAATCTCTCTTCGTCTTGGTCTAGATCTGTTCGCAATTCAACAGTGATTTTCGCGATCGCTACTGGGTCTCTCTGACCCCGCAACACCTCCAACACCTTCCCCCGTAACTCCCTGTCGCTCCCTGAAAAAGGTTTGCTCTCTCCAACGGTCGCCGCCCTCTCGCCAGACAAAAAACGGTCAGCAGCTAAACATAACTGCTCAGTACTGAATATACATTCCGTACATCGTGGCTGAGAGGTACAGACCGCTGCGCCGAAATCCATCACCGCAGCATTAAATTGCTCACCCTCAGAGAGTCCAAGTAAGGTCTCACCTATAAGTCGAATTTCGTCAATGGCAGTTTCCTTAACCGGTTGAAGATCACCATGGAACACTCTGCCAAGTATCCGGATTACATTCGTATCGACAGTGAGGGTTTGTATGCCAAATCCGAAACACCTCACAATGCCTGCAGTGAACGGGCCAACTCCAGGAAGCGACAATAACTCTAACTCGTCACATGGAATAACTCCCCCGTACTCAGAGCAGCAGACTTCAGCGGCCCGCTTTAGATAAATCGCACGCCGAGGATAGCCGGACCGACCCCAAATCCGGAGGACTTCCTCTTCTGGGGCGTCCGCCAAATCAGCGATAGTCGGAAACGCTTCAATCCAGCGGGAATATGTTTCGATTGCACGACTCATCTGCGTCTGTTGTGTGCACACAGCGCCTACTAGAGCGTGGTAGGGATTCTGGCTTTGCCGCCATGGAAATTCAACCATATTGTCGGCGTACCAACTGGCTAGCCTATCCACAAATTCCGCTTCACGCTGTCTTTCCATATCTGACTCTACTGTTCATTCCTTTGCAACATACGAATTTCAAAATAGTATTTAGGCATGAATATATTAGGTATCGAATCATCCTGCGATGAAACAGCCGCTTCTGTCGTTGTAGACGGCAGGCAGATGCTTTCATCTATAGTCGCCTCGCAGACCAGCTTACATGAAATCACTGACGGGATTGTCCCTGAGGTGGCAGCCAGAGAGCATTTGCGGGCTATCGTACCGGTTATCCGCGAAGCCCTCTCAGTGGCGAATATGAGCTGGAATGATATTGATGCAATCGGAGCCACTTCCGGCCCGGGACTACCAGGCGCCCTGCTCGTTGGATTTAACGCTGCTAGAGGCCTTGCATATGCCAAAGATTTACCGATTATTCCAGTAGATCATATAGAGGGTCACTTACGGGCCTGCTGGATTGATATCGATCCTCCTCCCTTGCCAGCAATTGCCTTGGTAGTGTCAGGAGGCCACACAGAACTCCTACGCATTGAGTCTGACCACTCATTCACCCGACTCGGATCGACCCGAGATGACGCCGCCGGAGAGGCTTTTGATAAAGTTGCCAGACTTCTCGGCCTGCCCTATCCGGGAGGGCCTCCGATCTCAGCACTCAGTGAGCAAGCAACAGAAAAAACGCTCCGCCTACCCAGAGCATGGCTGAAAGGGACAAACGATTTCTCCTTCTCAGGACTCAAAACTGCTGTTCTGAACCTCGTAAAATCTGAGGACTGCCCCGAGGGCGCTGAAGTCGCATGGGCGTTTCAAGAATCCGTCTGTGACGTCTTAGCAAAAAAGACGGCCAACCTTGCCCGCAGAGAAAAAGTAGAATCGGTGCTAGTCGCAGGAGGTGTCGCAGCTAACCGCCGATTACGAGACGTACTTCAAGATCACATTGATATCGATCTCCGAATTCCACCACCATCACTTTGTACTGATAACGGGGCCATGATCGCAGCTGCAGCTTTCGCGCACCGGGATGAGGCTCAGTCGCCAAATGCTGCACTCGATATCGAGCCAACAGCTATGAGGAAAAAGCGACTTAAGGCCAAAAGCGCCTAAATTAGGGACTCTCTAGCAAGCCTAATGATCGGTTCAGAATCTTGTGGCCGACGAGTACCTTAGACATCAACGGGAGTGACTCTTCCGTTCCTTGTTCATCAATGATAGTCACTCGGTTCGTGTCAGTTGCAAAACCCGAGTCAGTCGCTGATACGTCGTTTGCAACTATGAAATCTATATTCTTCGACTCGATTTTCTTTCGCGCATTCGCAAGGAGGTTCTCCGTTTCCGCAGCAAACGCAACTTTCACCAACCGTCCAGACGCCTGTTCACGAGACACAGAGGCAATGATGTCAGTGGTCTTCTCAAGCGGGATGCTTGCGTCGCGCTTGTCATCTTCTGTTTTCTTGATTTTTTGATCTGCAACCGCAGCTGGGCGGTAGTCAGCAACAGCAGCGGCCATGACTAAAATGTCAGCCGTTCGGGTTTCGTTCAGGACAGCCTCATGCATATCAGCAGCACTCTCGACCTCTACAAGTTGCACGCATGCTGGGACTCTCCGATCAACTGTACTAATTAGAGTAACTAGAGCCCCTCTGTCCCGGGCTGCCTGCGCGATTGCATATCCCATCTTTCCACTGGACCTGTTACTAATGAATCTAACGGGATCGATGGCTTCTCTTGAGCCACCTGCTGTGACTACGACTCGGCGCCCTCTGAGGTCACCTTGCTCCCGTCCAATTCTCGCTCGCAATTCATCAACGATATCGATCGGCTCGACGAGTCTCCCATAACCAGTTCTTCCTGAAGCCAGGCGCCCTTCTGACGGACCGATAATCTGTATCCCCGCATCAGCCAAAGTGCTTAAATTGGCCTGGGTCGCGAAGTGATCCCACATATTTGAGTCCATAGCCGGTGCCAATAACACTGGGCTCTTGGTCGCAATCGCTGTTAATGAGACAAAGTCATCTGATAGACCGTTTGCTATTTTCGACATTGATGACGCAGTCGCTGGAGCAATGAGCATGGCATCACAGCGGCGCGCAATTTCGACGTGGGATTCTCCCTCAGGCGCAGCCGGATCGAACATATCAACGTATGGAACCCTCGCGGTTATCGCCTTGAACGCCAAAGGTTGCACAAATTGCGTCGCGTTCTTCGTCATTATCACATCAACAGTTGCGCCAGCCTGCACTAGTCTGCTCGCTATTTCCAGAGATTTATAACAGGAAATAGATCCTGTTACACCAAGAGCAATTGTCAGCCCTTCCAAAGGATCTCCATTTTCTATCACAGCAATCGGTTCTTGCTCAGTCATTGATTATCTCGCCCGCTTACTGAGGATCTGTAACCCGCGAAGGTTTAGATCCTCTTCGAATACGTCAAAACAGCTTACCGTGCCTCGCACCAGATCGATATAGCCTCCGGTTCCGATGACCGTGACATCCCCCGACATCTCAGACTTAAATCTGCTGACCATGCCATCAACGAGGGCTCCGTATCCGAGGCAAATCCCGGATTGCAAAGCGTGTTCCGTATTAGTGCCAATTGAATTTTCCGGGGCTTTCAGTTCCACACTCCGAAGCAGTGCAGCCTTCTCAAATAACGCGGATGAGGCCAAACCAATCCCAGGAGAAATCGCTCCGCCAAGGTAATAACCGTCCGCGTCAATTGCGTCGAAAACGCATGCTGTGCCTAGGTCGACAATCACTAACGGCGGTTCATATTTTGCCAAACCGGCTACTGCATGAAGTATCCGATCAGGACCTATTTCATGCTCGTTTTCGTAACTGATATTGACTCCATGATCGACGCTCGCATCAACTACTAAAAGAGGCACGGCATAGTGGCTTTCACAAATGTTTTCAAAGATCTCACGCAATGCTGGAACAGTGGAGGAAACTGCCGCACAGGTAATCGAAGAGGGGTCCACGCCACGCGACCTCAGGAGACCGTCGACATAGATAGTCCACTCGTCGGTAAATCGGTCACGGTTCGACGCCACACGAAAGGTACGAATTAATTCGTCCCCATCGAAAACACCGATCGCCACGCTGGTATTGCCAGCGTCGATCGCCAAAAGCCTGTCCATGGAGGCCTTGCTTGTCTCAGTCAATTCCGCACCCCATCACCAAACCGTGATATGTAATGTTTGAAGTTTAGTATCCCCAGTGTTAATTAACCACAAACATTACTGACTGGACGAAGAGCTTGTTTTTTACTTATCGCAGGTACAAAGAGGCCAACGTGTCGGCGTACTCGTTCCATTTTTCACCATTGTGAGCTTTTATCCACCTGACTTTCGCGAGCGGCCGGTCTAGAAATAATGCATATGCCTCTTGCACCAGTTCGATATTAGCAATTTCCCCGGTCCTTCTTTTCCACCCTAACTTAGCCCAATTTTGAGCCCATTTGTTGAGTGTGTTCACAACTAATTGACTGTCGCTGAATATCTCGTACTCCACTTTCGGGTCAAGTAGCCTGAGGCCTTCAATCATCGCTACGAGTTCCATACGATTGTTCGTAGTTTGCTCGGCAAAGCCGGCCTTTTCACAAATGATCTCATCCTGACTGACCTGCACTACTCCCCAGCCACCTTTGCCTGGGTTTATCTGACACGAACCGTCTGTGAATATCCCTGTCTTCGGCCCACCATCATATTTTGTCAATATCGAAGACAGTACACCTCTGATAGCGGGATCAAGTTGGTCCATGTTGAATACATTGTTCGAACTACTCAAGTGACACTCCGTTATACATCATCACTGGATCTCCTTTAAACGCGTCACTCTCTAGACTGACTAGTGCCACTATAGGTCTGGTCGAGACCACCACAAGCGAACCAACCCAATCATCCGGCAGAAACCGGTCATCTGCCTGATGAAATACTTGATGGCCGCTAATTCTGCCCATAGGGCGGTACAGCCCATTGGCGTCTAACTCGGGAGAAAAGTAGAAAAAAGATACGGTCGCTTCGCCGCCATCAAATGGCTGGACGTGAACTGATGAACTCCAACCATCGTTGCCACCCCAGGGTGCTAGTCTCTTGTTTACCACTGGGAGTACTACCTGCGTACTCGCTTCCCGCGACGTAAAGCCTCTGTAATCTCCATACGCTCCGCTGCTACTGCTTCGCTGGACAATAACTGCCATACTTTCCGCACTGGATATTCTCACAGTGCCAGAAAATCCTATTGGCAATTCTAATAAATCGGGCAGACATGCCTCGGCTCCAATCGACCCTTGATCACAGGTCAGCGCACCCTCCACTAAAAATTCCTGCTCCGCTTCGAATTCCACTCCGTCTCCGGTGCTTCCGCTATACCGGAAACTAACGGTGTACGGAATTGTCGGATTAAGGGGTGCAATGCGGAACTTACTGGTCCACTTAGATTCAATATCTGAGTCTGCTCGGCTTGCCTCCCTCTCAATAACCGGCAGCACGATATCTCGCCCCGTCTCATTCGCACTGAGGCCTCTATAACTCGCGAACGCATCTTCCTCAACCGAAATCGTATCAACAGCGGCTGCGATAGCCTGCTCTCTAACTGACACTGTAAAGCCGTCTCGGACCGCCAAATGGCTCGACACTATCCCCATGCCTGAAAACCCCAGATCGACTGGCAGAGAGATTGCATCTCGCAACATGGACTCATTTGGATCTAAGTAATAGCCACCCTCTGGACACCCGTCTTCAGCCGTTTCCGGCTCAGAAGCGGACGGCTGCATCTCACCCTCACGGTAGTACGTAATCTTGACGCAGGCCGGAGTATCTGTGCTCACATTATTCACATGAATCCGGGAGTACTTTTCGGGAACATTCTCCACAAATGGCAATATCACCTTCGAGCCCGAGGCTCCTAACCAGTACGTGTCGCCCCCAATCAGGAGATACCAGCCATCGTCCTTACTGAACATAAAATCTCTACCCGCAACGGCAACAAATGGTTGATCGCCGGTGATCTTTGTCGAACCGTAAAACTGAGTGAGTAGATCGTCATTTGTCTCGGTGAAAAAAGTCCATCCCGACCCAGCAGGCACTGATTTACAAGCAGCACTGGGGCAGATTTCTGCCGCAACCTGCTCTCCATCGTATCCGTAATGAGCCACTTTCACGAGCGCCGGCGTATCGCCTACATTCTGAACCCGGAGCCATGAATTTTCTCTGACTTTGCTTACATCCTCCGAGAGGAGGCCAGGACTACCTGTCAACAATGCCCCTCCAACAAGAAGCAACAAAACCAATATCTTTTGAGGTCTACTAAGTCGGGCTGAGAAGGATTTAAGGAAGATCAAAAACTTAATCCGCATATGTGGACACCAGTATTACCCCTACAGTAGCGTCCCCGCACGAAATGTAGCTCGCTTACTGATCCTACTCGAAAGCTCCAGAAGCCGCAGCATCAGCTATATCCAGAACATCCATACCAAGGATATCGGTAAGTACTTCGTGAGTATGTTGGCCCATTATTGGGCCAGGACCCCGCAGGTAATTCCCCGGCCTCGCAGAAAATCTGGTGGAATGCCCGTCATATGGAGTTGGCCCCATGAGTGCGTGATTATGGGTCTCAAAGAATGCCCTATGTGAAATCTGATCATCAGAATACAACTCGCTCGTGCGTTGGACCACCGAGGCTGGCACTCCTGCTTCTATTAGCTGTGATTCGATTTCTCGCCCGTCTCTTGCACCACACCACCCGGCTATCCAAGTATTAATTTGATCCTCGAACTCCAAGCGGTCCTCAACTGATGTAAGTTCCATCGGATCAAATCCTTCGTACGGTACCGACGCGCTAACTACATCAACGAGATTACTCCACTGCTCAAAAGTCTCACAGGAAATGGCTATATACCGCTCAACGCCATCCTCTGTTGAATAAACCTGATTAGGACAGGCGTACCAAGACGAATTACCTTTACTCGCTGCAAGATTGCCGTTTGCCATGTAGTCCAGTAACAACGGGCCGATGAATTGCATACCCGATTCCACTTGTGACAAATCAATAAACTGTCCCTGGCCAGTCGCCCTTCGGTGAAGAACAGCTGACGCGAGCGCGGACACACCATAACGGGGCGTTATGAAGTCTGTGTACGCCCCCCACGTCCCAGCTGGAGCTCTGTCTGCCCATCCTGTCAGGCCGTGCAATCCCGCGATCGCGCTCCCTTGCTGGCCAAATCCGCCGAACGTGGCATGCGGGCCAGTCTGGCCTCGCAAAGTGGTGCTGTACCAAATTAGATCCGGGCGGTCTCTAAGAATTTCCGTGTGGTCAAAACCTAGGCGCTTCATCGTTCCCGAAGTGAACGAGTCCACGACAACATCGGCCCAGTCAATCAGCTGCCTAGCTATATTCTTGCCCCATTCACTCCGAAGATTCAATTGCAGACCATACTTAGATGTATTGAAATTCGCGAAAAATTGGCCCCGGTCCAAGCCAAGCACTCCGTCCTTGGCCGGGCGGCCCATCCGTAATACGTCTGGAATCGTAGCGCTCTCGATATGAACCACCGTAGCGCCATGATCAGCTAACGCTTTAGCCGAGATGGGTCCGACCCCGACCCACGAAAAATCAGCAACCTTCAGTCCAGCAAAAGCTTGCCCAAGCCGTTCACCATCAGATTGCTTCCCCTCTTGAGCAAACAATCCCCTCAACGGTAAATCCTCTGCAAATTCGAAGGGATGGTCTAGTAAGTCGTTTGAGGAACCCAGTATCGGAGCAGGATCTGACAAATTCCCTGGCGTGTTACTTAATTTCAATGGGGTATTTGGATGCATGCGGTTGCCAATTTTCTTCCAGAATCCTCTAGATCTCAGCTGTGGGTCTCGATCGACCAGATCCCCAATACTATTGACTGGAGCAACTTGAGCGTCACTCAATACCGCTCTATCAAAAAGCTCAGCTTTAGTCCGTTTACCAAATGAACGATGGACCATTTCGGTAGCCTCACCGATCAGCGAGATCGTTTCAGCATCTGCACTCGGATCGATACCGTTTGCTAACTCAGTCCAATCTATTTCACGCAAGGTGTGAGGGAGCTCGCCATCCATTTCTGCCAACTGCGCCGCCATTCGAAATACTCTCGCACCGAAGCGTCCGCCACGTAATGACGCAAGGACATACCCATCTGCCACTTTCACAGTATTTAAGCCACTGAGATCAAGTTTGCCAATCATCGGGTGAGGATCGTTTCTGTCGTCTCCTGTTAATGGTGGTTCACACCCCTCCATCGGCCAAAAACCTGTTGCATGCATCAATGTCCACAACATTACAGTCTGCATTGATACATCAAGATATTGACCCCGGCCACTCAACACCCGTTCATTCAAGGCTATGATTGCATCCGCCGCCGCCTGCCCGCCAGAGTGAAAGGATGCTTGCGGATAGCCTATCGCCAGCGGAGGCCTATCACCGTCTCCCTGCAGAGTAGTCAGGCCCGCGGCTGCTTCGATCGTGAAGTCAGTGGCCGGCCAATCAGACTTTGGGCCTGTTTGGCCATAGGGTGAAATCGAGACGTAAACCAAACGCTCATTCATTACCGACAAGTCATCATAACCAAAGCCTAGTTCGGACATTTGGCCTATGGGCGAACTTTCGATGAAGATATCAGCCTCTGATATCAATTTATACAATTGTGAACGGCCATTTTCTGAATCCATATTCATACTCAATGACTGTTTTCCAGCACCTACGTGAGCCCAATAGAGAGACTCACCGTTGGACATATCTATTGGCTTCAACGATCTGGTGTTCACACCCTCATAGGGCTCGATTTTGAGGACGCAGGCACCTAAATCAGCAAGCATCCTGCCACACATTTCACCACGAGAATCACTCGCATCGATGACCAATACACCTGCTAAGGGACCAATTTCTGAATTAGCGTCGTTCAACACCGGAGACCTCCATCAGCGCTCGCTGATAAATCATAAAGGCAAATAGTCGAATTTCAAGAGGAAGCGGTGAAGCAACCGCCGTGGTACCTTTTCGGAGAGCATCAGCAGTACGGGGTTTTCTACAGTGACTATCGAATCCAGGCGATCTAGGCCCAAACCCTACCGGCTCTCGCAGCAATCTAGGCGCAGAAACTCTCAAAGCGGATCCGCCGGAAACCAGTCGTATGCTGGTGCCGAGGCTTCAAGATCCACGAGGCCAAGCGTTAGAAGGATGCGCTATGGGCCAGGCAGTAGCCCGCATATGACAAACCACATTGCCCCAACTCCGCAAACAATAAAGGTCCCAAGACAGCATAGCGATCAACCTTCGGGGCCGAGGGCGTTCGCTGCCCTAAAAAATACCAGCTTTAGGTGGTTCTACTTATCGATGTATGGTCACTTCATACCGATGAATATGCAAATGGTGATAAAGCCGTGGCTCGCGTACGCGCTTACCGGATCTTACGGCTGGGCCGGCTGGGTTACGCTTGCTGGAGCTATCCCAATGTTGGTACTTTCTCCGATCGGCGGGTTACTAGCCGATCGTGTGCCTAAGCAGAAAATAATACAAATAGGTCAACTTCTAAATGGATTTAATTCGATGTACATATTCGCCATGCTTGTCATGGGAATGATGGATATTTATCACCTGATCATTGCCGGTGTAATACATGGGGCGATTATGCCCTTGATGATGCCCGCACGGCAGGCTCTGATCGCACAGATTTTGGGTAAAGACCAGCTCACTAGTGGTGTAGCACTCTCAGGAGCCGGCATGGCTATTACCCGAGCAGTTGCACCACCACTGATGGCACTCGGACTGTTCCTAGTTCCGGGCGACTTGGTCGCAGGATCGACATGGGTCTATCTGGTAATGGCGATTGCTTACTTCGGCGCCGTATTCGCCCTGATGCCAGTAAAAGGTTATCCGGCTTCCGTTGAAAGTGGTGGGCGCTCACTGAAAGCGGCCTTTGGCGATATCGTTCAGGGATTCAACTACGCTCGAACCAATCTGTCTGTTCGCTCTGTCCTCGTAGCTAATTTTTTCATCGTGATCTTCGTAATGCCATTTCATACTCTTCTCGCACCCTTCCTAGAGAATGAATTACAGGCTGATGAACTGACCGTAGGCCTTCTGTACGGCCTGACGGGCGTAGGAACAATCTTAGGGTCATTCTTGATCGGCAATATGTTACCGAAAAACCGAGGAAGGGTACTCGTCCTTGCCGCCGCTTTCCTAAGCGTGATAATCGCTGTTCTCGCCATATCGGAGTCAGTTTTACTCACCGCGTTCGTGCTTCTCTTGTCAGGCTTACCGCAGGCTGCCCGCCAGACACTCTCAAACGTACTGGTTCAGTCATACTCCGCTGACGAATACCGAGGCCGGGTTAGTAGTCTTTACATGATGGAATTTGGATTCACCATGTTTGGGGTTTTTCTATTTGGACAGTTGGCTGACTTAATCGGCATACGAACAGGTCTATTTCTAACTGCAATCGCCCTTCTAATAGTTTGCTTAATCTTACTTCGGTCAAAGGTCTCCAAGCTCGATTGACCATCGCTGCAAAGTAATCTATGGTTTGCGAGTAATTAGAAGAGGCTAGCAATGGCAAAAACCGCTCTTGGCAAATCTACGCGAGTCACTGTTCTCTTCATGCTCCGGCTCATGGCCTAGCCTGGCGTAGAAATTTACGTCAGGCCCTTAACTTAAGCCAACCACTAAACCAACTTAGGAAAGTATTTTAATAATGGACTCGTATTGTGACGGATTGAAATGCCGGGAATGCGGCCGTGAGTATGGGCTCGAGCCGATTTTTGCCTGCGAATTTTGTTTTGGCCCGTTGGAAGTGAATTATCGATACGAAGACATCCGAGAGGCTATGTCGGTGGCCGGAGTGGAAGCTGGCCCCAACTCGTTATGGAGATACTCACCGCTCCTCCCATGCTCACCCAAATATAAAATTGATCTCGGTGCGGGATTCACGCCATTGATCAAGGCTGACCGACTAGCAAAGGTGCTTGGCCTATCCAACCTCTGGCTGAAAAATGACACTGTGAATCCGACCTGGTCGTTCAAAGATCGAGTCGTGTCAATTGCAATCGCTCGTGCAAGAGAATTCGGGTTCGATGCCATAGCCTGTGCATCCACTGGGAACCTCGCCAACTCCGTCGCCGCGCACGCAGCCGCGGCACAAATGGACGCATACGTTTTCATACCCTCGGATCTTGAACAGGGCAAAATTGTTGGTTCTGCGATCTACGCTCCGAATTTAGTTAAAGTAAATGGTTCCTATGACGACGTAAACCGTCTGTGCACCGAACTATCAATGAAAAAACATTGGGCATTCGTGAATATAAATGTGCGACCCTACTACTCAGAGGGGTCAAAGACTCTCGGCTACGAAATATGTGAACAGCTGGGCTGGCGAGCTCCCTCACATATCATCGCACCTATGGCCTCTGGCTCCATGTACACAAAAATATGGAAGAGTCTACAAGAACTACATAAGATTGGCCTAATAGAGGAGCCAAACACCCGCATGTCCGGTGCTCAGGCGCTAGGTTGCTCCCCAATCTCGACCGCCTACAAGAATAATACGTTCACCTTCGTACCTCAAAAACCCAATACAATCGCTAAATCATTGGCGATCGGTAACCCCGCTGACGGCTACTACGCGCTAAAGCAAATGGAAGAAACCAATGGCCACGCTGAGTCCGCTACTGATGAAGAAATCATTGAAGCTATCAATCTTTTAGCTGAAACAGAAGGAATTTTTGCGGAAACAGCGGGCGGAGTAACTATTGCCTGCCTGAAAAAATTAGTGCAGTCAGGTGCAATACATTCCTCGGAGGAAGTTGTTGCCGTGATCTCTGGTGGAGGACTTAAAACCGTCGAGGCTGTTTCTGAAGTAGCTAACAATGCTATGTTGGTTGAGGCAAACGCAACAGCATTCGAAAAAGAAACAGCTCAACGCTCGAGCCAGAATGTAAGGTAATCCATATCATGCCCGAAAGACGAGTAAAGCTGACTTTCTTAAACGACAAAATCCGCGAACCTTTGATATACAAGATGGGGCACGAATTTAACGTGGTGACCAATATTCGCATGGCTGATATAACATCGGATATCGGTTGGGTCATGCTCGGGCTTGAAGGTGATCCTGACGAAATAGCCAAGGCCTTGGCTTGGGCCCAAGCCAACGGTGTCCAAGTTGATCCCGATGCAACTATCGGCGATGTGGTGGAGGGCTAGGGCACTCATGGCATCCATCAAAATCCCCACCCCCCTGCGGTCTTTGACCAACGACGAAGACACCATCGTAGCAAATGCGTCCAATCTCAAAGAGTTAATAGCCGAAATGGAAAATTCCCATCCCGGCATCGCAGAGAGATTGCTCGACGAGAATGACGAATTAAGACGCTTTGTGAATGTCTTTATCAACGGAGAAGATGTACGCTTCCTGGATGGTCTCGATTCCCCTGTAAGGGACGATGACGAGGTAAGTATAGTCCCCGCCGTTGCGGGCGGCTAAATCGATCTAACAACCGGCTTCACATAAACAAGGCTCTCTGTGCTAGCGTCTATAGCGGAAAGAGTCCCTGTGTGGAGGTAGAAATGCTAATAGCAACAAAAGGAGATTACGGCGTTCGAGCAATGATTGACTTGGCTAGGCTGAATAACGGCAGTCCTGTCGCGCGCTCCGCCATTGCCACTAGGAGACAAATCCCGGAGGCGTATCTCGATCAATTATTAGGGCTGCTTAGGCGCGCCGGATTCATCAACTCGGTCAGAGGTCCTGGCGGAGGGCATTCTCTGGCTGTCGATCCTAAAGATATTACGCTCTTTGCCTTGCTTGAAACCCTCGAGGGATCATTATCCCCGATGGCTAACTTGGATCAAGATAATGCATCAGCCGCAAATGATGCGACTGGCCAGCGCTGGGTCTGGCAGGGAATTTATGATGACATGAAGGCAAGGCTGAGTTCAATATCGCTGCATGATTTAGCTGAAGCTGAACAACAAGCGGAGGAAACAACTGCCCCGCGTTATCTCATCTAAACGTTGATCGAGGTTTCCAATAATGAAGAAACAAAAAGCTAATCCCAGTCACGCGAAACCCTCTGTCGCTTCATCAGTACTGGATCTCATAGGTAATACACCTCTGGTACAACTCAGCAAGATGTCGCCCCCTAACGGGGCAACAATCCTCGGGAAAGTAGAATCATTCAACCCCGCAGGATCGGTAAAGGATCGAATCGCAAAGGCGATGGTTGAGTCTGCCGAAAATAGTGGACTGATTACCAAGGGCGCTACTCTCGTAGAACCCACATCGGGTAACACCGGTATCGGCCTGGCGATGGTGTGCTCATATAAAGGGTACCAACTGGTCCTGACGATGCCGGAGGATATGAGCGTTGAACGGCGAGAGCTTCTCAAGAGACTAGGCGCAAAGGTCGTCGTCACTCCTGCCATAGAAGGTATGACTGGGGCCGTTTTTAAAGCTCAAGAACTCGTACAAAATGAAGGCTACACGATGCTTCAGCAGTTTGATAATCCCGCTAACCCAGAAATTCATTACCTGACTACAGGTCCTGAAATAATATCAGCGACAGAATCAAAGATAGATGCATTTGTGGCTGGAGTAGGGTCAGGTGGAACCATTACAGGTGTCGCACGTGCGCTGGCTGAGGCTAATCTGGACTGCGCGGTCATAGCAGTAGAACCGGCAAGTTCACCCGTTCTCTCAGGAGGGCGGCCAGGCCTACATCAACTCCAAGGAATGGGAGCATCCTTCGTACCGTCAGTCCTGGACACGTCAGCCTATTCTGAGGTCATCTGTGTGTCTGATAAAGAGGCGATCGATATGACTGCCCGCTTAGCAAAAGAGGAAGGTCTGCTCGTTGGCATTTCCGCAGGAGCAAATGTGCATGCTTCGATTGAAGTCGCTGCCCGATTAACTCCTGAGCAAACCATCGTCACAATGCTCTGCGATACCGGGGAGCGATACCTAACGGTGCCACTAACCTGATGCAATGTCGGTAAGCATATATATACCATCACCATTCCGATCTATCACTGGGAGTAAAGACTATATTTCTGCGGTCGGAAATACGGTGGAAGACATACTTGAATCAATAGAAGATCAGTATCCAGGATTCTCTCATCTCGTTTTTGATGAACAGCACAAGCTACCGGGACACATAAATATCTACCTTAATAACCAGGAAATTCATGAGATCGAAGGTCTCCAAACTAAAGTTAGATCAGGTGACCAGCTTGCAATTATCCCGGCTCTAGCGGGAGGAACCATGTGAACATAGGCGGAATCCAACAAGAACCCTATTCCCATCGAGCGCACTGAGCAGTTACCCTATAAGACCGAACTGGGTTATTTGTAGAAAATGGAATGAAAATGACAGCAATATCTAACGGTTCCAGCGCCCCAAATATCAACCTGTCACCTGAAGAAGTCACTCGATACTCTCGGCATATCATTATGTCTCAGGTGGGACCGGCAGGACAAAGAAAGCTGAAAAACTCTCGAGTTCTAGTGGTTGGAGCTGGCGGCCTAGGTGGACCAGTATCCATATATCTTGCTCTGGCAGGGGTCGGCACTATTGGAATTGTAGAGTTCGACGTCGTTGATCTCTCTAACCTTCAGCGACAAGTACTGCACCAAACTGCGGATATAGATCGACCCAAAATTCAATCAGCAAAAGAGACTCTCGCTGCGTATAACCCCCACGTTTCAGTGATCGAGCATCATGCACCGATCACGTCCGATAACGCCATGGAAATAATTGCTGATTATGACATCGTCGTGAATGGTGCCGACAACTTCGCCACCCGATACCTCGTAAATGATGCCTGCTACCTGAGCGATAAAACCTTGGTCGACGGAGCAATACTTTTGTTTGACGGCCAGGCCACAGTGTACGAACCCGGCAAATGCTGTTATCGCTGCTTATACCCAGACCCACCACCTCCAGGAATGGTGCCCTCCTGCGCCGAGGCAGGTGTCTTGGGGGCAATAACAGGAATCGTAGGTTCAATTCAAGCAACAGAGGTTTTTAAACAGATCCTTGACATTGGTGAGCCCCTCACGAATAAACTTCTCCTTGTAGACGCCTTGACTATGGAATTTAGAACAATGAAGCTTCGACGCGATCCAAACTGTCCGCTCTGTGGAGACAATCCGACCGTGACAGAATTAATCGACTATGACGTGTTCTGCGGTTCTCCACCACTTGAAATGCCTAGTGCCTAATCACCAATAAAGTTAACTTAGTATTACGCAGAAGAAAGGCGCATAACCTTGGCAGTGACGGTGAATGTAACATCCGTAATAGAAAAGCTAGTTGGTGGCCAACGGAGCTTCGAGAGTCTTGGTGACTCGGTTAAAAGTCTCATTGAGAATATCAATGAAACTTATCCAGGGTTCTCTGACCAGATTTTGGAAGAGGATGGCGAATTACGTCGTTTCGTAAATATCTATTTGAATGACGAAGATATTAGGTACCTCGATGGGCTTAATACCGAGTTGACAGATGATGACACAGTGTCGATCCTACCGGCCCTTGCCGGAGGGGAGTGACCCCTCAAAAATGAAATTCAGTGGAATACTAGACCGCGTCGGTGATACACCTCTTGTAGATATATCTACCCTCTCCCCGAATGAAAACGTCGAGATTTGGGCCAAACTCGAGGGGGAAAATCCCACTGGATCAGCAAAAGATCGAATTGCGAAGTATATGATTAACCGGGCAGAAAAAGACGGCTCCCTGCAGCCTGGCCAAACGATCTTAGAACCCAGCTCAGGAAACACTGGAATTGCAATAGCGCTAATTGGCACACTGCGAGGGTATCCCGTCAAGGTGATTATGCCTGATGCCGTCTCCGAGGAGCGAATTCAACTTCTCGAGGCTTTCGGTGCCGAGATTATATTCTCGCCAGGTGACCTCGGCTCCAACGGCGCCGTGCAAATGGCCGAACAGTTGGCGCAAGATAATCCTCAGTGGTTCATGCCTTTTCAATATGAGAACGAAAATAATCCCTTAGCCCATTACGAGACTACTGGGCCCGAAATCGTCCGCGATATGCCGGATATAAGTATGTTCGTGTCGGGATTAGGCACAGGTGGCACACTGACTGGCGTTGGTCGAAGCCTGAAAGAGCACAACCCCAACATTAGGGTGATCGCGGCCGCTCCTCACCCCGGGGATCTGGTCCAAGGTCTAAGGGCTTTGGAAGACGGATATATTCCGCCGGTTTTTGACGAATCAGTACTCGATGGAAGAATTGTCGTGGACTCGGAAACTTCGTTCAGAACGACAAGAGAGTTAACTCAGAAGACCGGAATATTTGCTGGAATCTCTGCTGGGGCTGTCATACGTGCTGCCCAAAGAGCTGCGGAAAAAACGGACAGCTCCGACGAGGATGCCTCCGGTGACCTTAAGACGAAAATAGTCTGCCTCCTAGCAGACGGAGGGTGGAAATACTTATCCACTGGCCTATGGTCACGAGACTACGACGAAATTCGTGAAACAGTCGGTGAAAAACTGTGGTGGTAACCCAATCCAAATTTTGATCCCAAGGAAACTTTAGATATGGCCCATATCCCTAACGAAATTTTGCAAGCCATGGTTGACCACGCTATGGACGATCTGCCAAACGAGGCATGCGGAATGATACTTATTGGGCGCTCTGATCGACAAATGACCGTACATCGAGTGACAAACACAGCCGCGTCCCCTTATCGGTATGAAATGTCACCTCTGGAGATGATGAAACTGGAACAGAAAAGAGATTCTGAAAATTTGGACCTCTTTGCGATTTATCACTCTCATGTTGCTTCCGCAGCCTATCCGTCACCAACTGATGTACGTATGGCATTTTTTCCGCCAGGAGAAACTGACAATGAGCCAATGTTTCCAGAGACCTATTACGTCCTAGTGTCACTTGAGAATAACAAGCCGGACGTCCGAGCTTTCCACATAAAAAAATATGGCGAAATATCTGAAGAGTCAATTGAATCAGAAAACTAACGTTGGGACTGGATTTGAGCAAGGAAAAAGAAAGATATGTTTATCTCGGTATTGGGGGTAACTTAGGCGACAGGGTCAGTATTCTTTCTAACTCGTTGACTGCTATTCAGGAGCGGATCGGCACAATTGAGCACCGTTCGTCGCTTTACGAAACACCGCCCTGGGGATACACGCAACAGCCTAAATTCCTGAACGCCGCAGTGGCAGCTAAAACCAATCTGCCTGCTCTGGAGATATTAGGTATTGCTAAGGAACTTGAACAGGCGGCCGGGCGAGTAAGCGACCAACCACGCTGGCATGAGCGCCCCCTCGATATCGACATTTTGATAGTAGAGGGAGAAGTTATTGACTCTGAGGAACTGACCGTTCCCCATATATACATGGCTACTCGGGCCTTTGTTCTTGTACCACTAGCTGAAATTGCACCAGAAATCGTGCATCAGACCATCGGGCTTAGGATCGAAACTCTCAGGGACCTATGTCCTCCAAGTGAACGCTTGACTATAAAAAGATATCCTACTCCCGACTGGTGATGACTATTTAGTTTTCGTAGCTGCCCGATTCATCGGAAGCAGGGTTCGCCATCGTGCAACCAGCCCAAAGTGAAGCACCCGACACTATTGTTACCATCAACAGCACCGGAATCGCCAACACAAAGTAGGATCTCCTCGCTATTCCAACAAGTAAAAACAAAGGCAACGCTAGAGAGAGAGCGATCACTATCCTACCAAGAGATCTCGACCGGTCAGTTATTACGTCTGGCGGCACGTGGCTAATCTCCCAAGCTATCTCTTAAATTCGGTGGAAGTAAATTCGGTATGCCTTCCTCAATCGGATATTTTTCCGGACAGGAGTCACAGATCAGTGCCCCCTCAATCACATCCAGATCATCCTTCGAAGTTGTTTCAAGCTTTAATGAAGCCTTACACATCGGGCAGGCCAATATTTCCAGAAGATCTATTTTCATATTACTCAGTCTCCATGACTAAACATTCCGTTCATGCTACAACACTTCAGCGCTAACATTGACTTAGTGAATCATTCATCATATCGACAGCTGAAACTGCATAAGAGTAACGCTCACTGCGATGACGAGAAAATCGTCATTCGCCCTTCCCTTGCGACACTCATTGGGCCTGTGGTCCAAGGATGTGTGACTGCCATCGCGGTACTAGTCCTTGTTTTGGGCCTAGACACTCATCCTCTTTGGCTGCTAGGAATACTCCTGATTGTGATTATTATTTTCGGACCCACCACTATCCTAAGTTTGGTCTACGCTATCGCTGGTACCAATTTCCTTATGGAAAAAGACAAATCAACCTGCCGGGTCCAACAAAGATATTTTGGTTTAGGCATCGGCACACAGGAAATGATTCCATTCGATCGCATTGACCGTTTTCAGATAGAGGGTGACTATCTCACCGAGCACGCATCAGGCGATCTACGAGATGTAGTCAGTTGGCAAATAATCCTGATTAAGGATAACCAGAAACAATTTGAGATCGCTAGCTTAAGCTCTCCTAGATCGTTGGCACCCGGCACCCTCAAGACCGCCAACAGCCTTGGCATATTACTAGCGAATATGAGCCATTCGAATCTCGTAGAAGGCGATATCCCTCACTGGGCGATGGACAATTAGGATCTAATTAGTGGAAGAATAGCCGGGGTCGAATCGAGATCGGGCCCATCCTCTAGCTCAAACTTGTCCAGCTGTAACGGGATCCCCTCGGAAGGATAAATACCTGTAAAACAGCCGGAACAGTGACCTTCCCCGCGCTTAGTAGCCCAGCTCGCACCTTCTAAGGAAATATACCGAAGACTGTCTGCGCCAACATGTTCCCTAATAGCATCTACATCGACACTCATTTCATCTTTCAACAAATTTTGCGCGGCAATCAATTCCCCTCGAGTAGCCATGTCCGTTCCATACGGGCATGGGTGCGTAATAGGTGGAGCGGAAATCCTCATGTGTACCTCTATGGCGCCGGCCTCACGCAGCATTCTAACGACCCTAGGAGTAGTGGTACCTCGGACAATCGAATCGTCAACAACTAGCACTCTCTTTCCATCTAAAACGTTCTTTAACGGATTGAGCTTCAGCTCGACATCGCGCTCTCTTAATCTCTGGTCGGGCTTGATGAATGTCCGGCCAACGTATCTATTCTTTACCAAGGCCTCGACATACGGAATTCCACTCGCCTCGGCATAACCAATTGCAGCCGGAGTAGCGGAGTCAGGAACGCCGATGACTATATCAGCATCCGCTGGATGTTCTTGGGCAAGCCGGCCTCCCATTCTCCTTCTAACCTCGTGCAGCAGCGATCCAGAAATAACAGAATCTGGCCTGGCAAAATAAATGAATTCAAACAGGCAAAGCTTCTCATCTGCGTCAGATCGTTCATTTGTGCCGAGAGGGAAGAAAGATGAAATTCCATCGGAATCAATCCGTACTACCTCACCCGGCTCCACCTCTCGTATCACCTCTGCGCCGAGATGATCCAATGCACAAGTTTCCGAGGCTATAACCCATCCCCCACCACTTCCCTCTCGTGTAGGCAATTTACCAATGCAAAGTGGACGAATGCCCAATGGGTCGCGGATACCGAAAATCGCCTCCTTCGTCAAAACAGCCAGAGAATAGGCGCCATTGGCCCGCCTCATCATGTAAGCAAACCTATCCATCAAATCAAGATCCGGACCATCGCTAAGAATCTTTGCTAAGACCTCTGAATCTGTCGTGGTTTCGAATGGGAAATCTTCGAGCCCCAGAGCAGCCTTCAGCTCATTTGAGTTGACCACATTTCCATTATGGGCCAGCGCAAACTCGCCGTGTATGCCGCTCACTAACAAAGGTTGCGTATTACAAGCCAGCGTAGAGCCTGTCGTAGAATATCTAGTGTGGCCTATAGCTGATCGACCCGGGAGAGCTGCTAGTCGCTGTTCGTCGAACGCCTGCGACACCAAGCCCATTCCTGATTCAATACGAATCCGTGTTCCGTCGGTCGCTGCAATCCCCGCTGACTCTTGACCGCGATGCTGCAGTGAATAGATACCGAAAAATGTTAATCTCGCCACGTCCTCGTCCGGCGCATAAACGCCAAAAATCCCGCATTTCTCACTTAGGTAATCCCCGGACCCGATCATTCCGGTTGCTCCGCATCAACAATTTTCTTGTGCTCGATCTTGGTACATCGGTCCATCACTACTGCTAAGCCGGCCAAGGCCGCCTCATTTGCTGCTGCCTCATTAACAATATCAAGCTGCATCCAAATGGCTCCAGCTTCGGCCCTAATTGCATCTTCGACTACCGGAGGAACATCGGAAGCCTTCCGAAAAATATCGACTATATCAACTTTCTTAGGAAGGCTACTAACACTGTCATACACTCTCCTGCCGAGAATTTCTGTCTCTCTTGGATTCACCAGAAACACCTCGTACCCAACGTCAATTAAATATTCGGCCACCTCATAAGAGGGCCTATTTGGCCTAGCAGAAACCCCTACTACCGCAATAGATTTTGATTTTTTCATCAATTCGATGGGGTCAGTCTCAATAGTCAGTTTGCGAGTCCTTTCAAATTAACCCGAGAGGACGAATCTGTTCTGTAAATTTCACCAACTTGGAAAAATCCGGTCTCTTTCAACGCCACATCCTCGAAATCTTCTGGTGACATGATACAAATGAATCCTAATCCCATGTTGAAAACTCTGAACATTTCCTCAGTTTGGATAGAACCCCTCTCCTGGACCAGTCTAAAAATCGGCGGAATTGCCCATGTGTCGGGATCGATATCGGCCGACAAATGATCTGGAATAATCCGACCTAGATTGCCTGCAATTCCACCGCCCGTGATGTGGGCCATCCCCTTGAGGCGTATTTCATCTCTACGCAAGCGATCCACTTGTTTCCAAAAGGATGGGTGCGGTCGCGTCAAAGCCTCGCCGATACTCTCACCCGAAAGTTCTATCGGGCGCGTTTCAAGTAGCTGGCGATTTTCGCCTTCACTGCCATCACCCTCGATACCCAAAGCTGCGCGGGCTAAGGAATATCCATTTGTCATAAGCCCACCAGAAGACACAGATACTACTAAATCACCAGCACGTATTTCAGCCGGGTCGATCCTATCCCCTCGCCGAAGAACTCCCAGTGCGGTTCCGGCAAGATCGAAATGACCTGAAGCGTAAATGTCTGGCATTTCTGCCGTTTCACCTGATATCAACGCAATCCCGTCCTCAATACAGGCAGTAGCCACCCCGCGGACAACATCTACAACTGCTCCTTCCGGCAAATCAGACATTGCCAAGTAGTCAAGAAACGCCGTCGGAGTTGCCCCTGTCACGATCAAATCATTTATGTTATTTGCAACTACATCCCGGCCGGCAGATTCAAATGTGCCGCACAAAGAGTGCAATATAGTCTTAGTTCCTACCCCGTCGGTACACGCCACGATAGGCTCTTCCATCTCCAAGACATTGATCCCTCCCGCAAATCCACCCGGCAATGGAACAACAGGCTGTCCTTGGTGAGTTCTCTTTACTTGAGCCAATATATCGTTTATGCGGAGGGCGTCAGCCTCAAGATCGACGCCCGATGCGGCGTAGGTTAATGGCTCGGAAGCCTCAGGCAAGACGGATATCTTTTCTGCCGAAGAACGAGCTGCGAGGGCAATCAAAACTCATAAGTTACTGATACCTCCCTGAGACGCTTTCAGTCTATCGGTGCAAGCGTACGCTGTCGAATCAATCAATGTCTGAAATGCCTATAGCCGGTCACTGCCAGAATAATTCCTCTTCTGTTGGCCTCTTCGACTGATTCAGCATCACGAATTGAGCCACCTGTATGTACTACCGCAACACATCCTGCCTCTGCGGCAACCACGAGAGTATCTGGGAACGGCAGAAACGCGTCTGTAGCACAAACGGCGCCAACGGCCCCCTCGCCCGCCTGAAAAGCTGCGAGCCTCGCTGACTGCACCCTATTTGGCTGACCTGCACCCATGCCCACCATGACTCCGTCTTTTACAAACACGACCGCATTAGAGGAAACATGCTTGGATAGAATCCATGCCACGCGTAGCTCGCGCTTTGTTTTCTCATCCATCCCTACTTCGCTAACAACGTCCAAAGTTATATCTTCAATGGTGTCAGGTGTCTGAACCAGAAAGCCTCCTTCAATTGTTCTAATTTCGAGTCCTGTCGCTCGATCCCCGGTCGCCTCTACTTCTAAGATCCTCAAATTTTTAGACTTTTTCTTAAGATGCTCCAAGGCGTTAACTTCGTAGCCAGGCGCCACAATAATGTCGTACAGCATTCTTTGTCCTGACTCCGGATGTCGCACGTCCCTTATGGCCGAGGCCAGATCAAAGTCGACGATCCGATTGACCGCGATGATGCCGCCATATGCTGAGACATAATCGCCTCCGAGCAGTGCCTTCTCATATATCCCAGAAAGTGTCTCTCCACTCGCCTCAGAGTTCATCACCGCGGCACAGCAGGGGTTAGTATGTTTCACAATCGTCACCGCAGGTGCGTCAAAGTCCGACACACACCTGAAAGCGGCGTCTGCGTCCAAAACATTCACATATGACATAGAAAGTCCGTGGTGCTGCTGATAGCCACCTAGGCCAGAAGCTGCAATTCCCTCTGCTCTATACAAGGCACCTCGCTGGTGTGGATTCTCCCCATATCGCAGATTCGACTGAAGTACACCACTTATTGTTAATTCATCTGGAAACGATTCATCATCTGCTGCAAGATAGCCGGAAATTGCTCCGTCATAACTGGCCACATGGCTAAATGCCTTGCTTGCGAGACTCCTACGGGTCGTTAACGGCAGGTTAGACAGCCCATCCATACCAGCCTGTAGGGCTTCAACCACCAACTCATAGTCAGCCGGATCGACCAAGACTAATACATCTTTGTAGTTTTTAGCAGCAGCCCTGATCATGGTGGGTCCACCAATATCTATCTGATCTAGGGCTTCGTCATCAGTATGGTCTGCGTTACCGATAGTTTCCCTAAACGGGTACAAATTGCACACAACAAGATCGATCGACTGGATATCGTGTTGCTCGATTTCGCGCATGTCCGATGAATTACCTCGCCGAAACAAAATCCCACCATGGATCTTAGGATGCAGTGTTTTAACTCGACCACCCAGCATTTCCGGGATTTGTGTTCGCTCAGCAACCTGAGTCACAGCGACCCCCAGCGATGTAATTACCTTGGCTGTTCCGCCGGTCGCCAGAATTTCCCACCCCTGATTGCTGAGGATCGTTACCAAGGGCGCCAGATCTCGTTTATCTGATACGGCAATAAGTGCAGTCTTCTTCACGTTGATTTCATCCCTCACCTGCTCCCTACTCGCACAGCTCGCACTATCACCCTCTTGTCATAGGATGATGTCTCTTGGCTAAATTGTCCTGCGCACGTGTAAAGTGTGATCGACTCGACGCCTGGATCAGCTTGCCAGAATGGCACCCAGAATTCGCTCGGGTTTGCTGATTCCTCTGACAAGCTGATATCCACCATCCATTTACGGGCAACTTCATAATCAAATCGCTCACCTTGGTACTCTAAGGAAATTCGATCGTCCGACCCAAGCGCATTAAGATTCTGGAAAACCCCCCAGCTGGGTCCGAAGCGTACACCTGCATAAGGAACCCATCCTGAATAATCTCTGTGACCAGCTAAAACCATATTCCCTGATCCTGGCATGCCGCCGATATCTGGCCAGTCACTTAAGTCATACAACACCACGTCGGCCGGTCCATATGGGTTAGGCATATCTTGATCTCTATTGACCTTCCGGACTGTTATCTTCGCTTCGATACCCAAGCGCTCAATAATTAATGTTCCGAAATCAGCGCTCTCGGGGTAACCATAAGCATCTACAAATTCTTCGAGTTCACTCACCGGCGGTGGTGGAGTTTTCGCAACAGACGGAGTCACAGTAGTAGTCGCAACCCCATTACGTATCTTTGCTGTGGATATGGGAATCGCCTGTGGCGTGTTTGTGGGGGCTGGGTTCGCGGCCTCTGTCGATGCTGCCGTAGACACCGCTGTCTCCTGAGTCGCATTTATTCCACTGCTGCCATCGGTAGAGTCGGCAGAGGTGGGGTCGGAAGAATCACAGGCAATTAATAGCAGCAGGAGCAACAGAACAGCTGCGCGTAGCACTACGACCCATCCTTCCAAATAGTCGGAAATTCCTCGATCGCGCTCAATACTGGCCTGCCAGCCATGCCACCCAACATGCAAAGTGACGCCTCGCTCATTACTTCGACCAAACCCGCAACTTTGTCGAAATCCACAGTATCTACTGACAGCAGTGCGTCCAGTCGCAATGTGCCCTCGCGACAAGGCGTACACTCCCCGCACGATTCTCGAAGATTGTATTTTGTAAGAGCTTGAACGACTGACCTTATGGATGAATCTGGCGCCAACGCGACTAGTCCTCCTGCCCCCACTTCGCTCATTTTTATTTTTTCGTCGTAACGCTCAGGAATCACAAACACTCCTGAGGGCCCTCCGAGTAAAATTGCCGGCGTTGAGCCAGGTTCACCACCCGCTTGCAAAAGAAACCCTGCCCAACTAAGGGTTCCATCCGCAGGAACTTCATAAACCCCTGGCCTTGCAACATTTCCTGACAGGGATACGAGTTTGGTTGGTGGCGGTTCATCTTGCCACAAGGTAGTCACTGCTGCCAGAGTTTCGGCATTATTTATAACAGTAGGTCTTCCCCAAAGACCTTCATCCGTAGCAAATGGTGGCTTGAATCGCGGAACTGGCCGGGCCCCCTCTATCGAATTTAGGATTACAGACTCTTCGCCACACACATACCCACCGGCACCCTGCCGTAACTCAATATCAACTTGCAACCCATTCGGCAGGAATTCGGGCCCTAAAAGACCAGCAGTCTTGGCCTGCTCAACAGCCTTACTTAGGGAATTGAAGGCCGTTGTCGCCTGCCCGTTGACATATATAAATACTTTCTCGATACCTACTACAAAGCAGCAGATCAAGATACCTTCCAACAATCGGTGAGGGTCCCCTTCCAGTAAATGTCTATCTTTAAAAACTCCTGGTTCGCCCTCTTCGGCATTAACAACCAAATATCTAGGTCCTTCATTTCTTGACGCTAGTCGCCACTTTAATGCTGTGGGAAAGTGGGCTCCTCCTCGTCCCGTCAATTTCCAGTCTTCTACTCTTTGGAGGGCGTCTGATTTAGACCCTCTCAAAATCTGATCGGCATTACTATACGCACCTAACCAGACAGCATGCTCAAGGCTCCCATCCAGGCGCCCTAATCGATCCAGCAACCCTGATTTCCCATCAGCAAATCCCTGACCTTTCTGCATGTCATTCAGCATCACTCCGAAATCTTCGACCCGCATTAACTCGTCAAGTCTAGAGAATCTCTTCTCCACAAATTCACTAGCATCATTTTCGTGTCGCAGAGTTGCTGATGGAGCTGCCCAACAATTCCCATCACAAGAACCGTATACGATCTTCACGTCGTTTTCCTCGCACATCTCAATCAAACCAACTCGTTCAACTTCCTGCCGGACATTGGTCGCCGTGCCACATGTGCCTTCGTGAATCACTAGTCTCGACTCAGCCCCGCCGTGATATCTACCCTGCAACGTTTCTAGAATTACATGCCTTGGGCTCATTCTATTCACCACCCGTCTGCGATTCTCGAATACGTGAAATTACTTCGCTCACCTCTACACGACCATGCAAGCCGCCTGAATCATCGACGCACACTGGAGCAAGTGAGCACAGAAACTGGCAATCGATATCCTTCACCTTAAATTCGTCAGCGTCGGCAAGCTCCTGCACGATGTTCTGAGCGCCTTTCATCTCACATGCCACCCCCGTGCATATGAACCAATAGCCCTTTTCATCAGACGTTATGCGAAGCTCTGAATATGCAGTCAGTGTCGCGTACACCTCTGAGAGCGGAACTCTGAGGAAATCGGCAATTTTTTCCACCGCCGCGGGTGGAACCCACCCAAAAATTTCCTGTGCCACATGAAAAGAAGGCAGCAAATACTGCTTCTCGCTTTCAATCATGGATAACTCGCTAATAAATTCTCTCATTTCGTGGTCCGGTATTTCTATGGATCTTTGACGCTCACTCATGCTGAGCTCCAACCTCAACCACGTCACCCACATGAATAACAGCCTCTTCCCCTACCGGCTTTAAAAGTACACCGAAAGTAGGTTCTTCTTGCCCGAATTCTTTCGTCAGCACTCTGAGTATCTGTTGGTCGACTAAGCCGGTCGATGGGTTCGCGTGCACTGCTCGACATCGAATAATCGGTCCCGTTACCTCGTACCTATATGCACCTATAGTGATAGTACTTCCTATGAGTTCAAGCTCTTGCCAGGGGTGCAAGCCACGAATCACCACATTTGATCTGAATCTTTGCTCCATTAGGGGCGATTCCCCGATGGCATCCGACAATGCAAGACCGCTCTCTACCGAGTGCATAGATATCTGGCCGGCAGGTCTATCGTGAAATCGACCACTAACACCATCACCCTCTAGGTGAATCGGAAACCTATTTTGGTCTATTTCACTGTCTCCGGATAAATCTTTCAGGAACCCTTCGAAGCTCTGCTCTATCTTGGTGCGACCATCCACCGAGCCAATCTCTCCCTCAGAAATGATCCTGTCGCCCAGCCGCAAGGACAAAACCGTCGATTGACTATCGAATTCGCATGAAACGGGAGCGGCAGCTGGTATATGCATAAGAGATAAGAGTCTATCCTTATACCACCACCCCCCCTGACTAGTCTGCCGCATAGCAGGTCCTGAATCGTTGAATCGAAAGGCGAGCACTCGATCGCCAAGAGCTCTACCTTCCCCATCAACGGTCAGAGACTGAGTAGCAACACCAGCCAAAGACTTCACCGGATATTGGAATAAGTTCTGAACTTGCACCTGCTTAGCCATTTCACGATTTTACATCAACTGCACGGGAACACCGGTACCTTTATTCTTATTATATGGATCAAACACCCGATGACCTTAGCGAACTTTTTTCGAACCAGCAAAGCCGATCGGGCTATGTAAAACAAATGTTCGGAGAGATTGCTCCGAAATATGACCTGGTAAACCGATTGATGACATTCGGCCTAGATGCCAGATGGAGAAAAACCGTTGCCCGTGCAGCGGTTGCTCAAAACTCAGGACTCGTTGTCGACGCCGGAACAGGCAGCGGTGAACTCGCACTCGCTTGTGCAAGACTTGGTGCACAGACAGTAATTGGATTGGATTTTGCAATGCCTATGCTGGAAAATGCACAAACAAAATCACAGAATCTCGGCGTCCTAAATTCCCATTTTGTCTCAGCAGATGCCACTCGTTTGCCGCTTGCGCCAAACATAGCCGACGCGTGGACGGGAGCATTTGTCCTCCGTAACATCCCTGATCTTGATGGCGCCCTCCAAGAAGCTCATAGAGTTTTGCGCCCGGGAGGCAGGTTGATAACTCTCGACGCAGCTCGTCTAGAGCCTCGGTCGCTAGTCCAAAGATTATTAGCTCCGGGCGCACGATTTCATTTCAACAAACTCGTGCCCTTGATCGGGAAGCTCATATCCGGTCATAGTGACGCGTACCAGTACCTGCCTATGTCTGCCGAAAATTTTTTCACCCCCGCTGAGTTCTCACTCCGATTACGTAAAAACGGATTTGAGGTGCTGAGGTCTTTTGAATATGTAGCTGGTACCGTAATGCTTCATATCGCTATGAAGCCGGAAGCTGCTCCAGAATAATGAGCTCTAACCCGGGACTCTGTGGCAACTGCGAACACGCAACAATCGTGCGGTCAGCAAAAGGTTCTGAATTTACATTGTGCTCACTACATAAGTCTTTTCCGGATAAATTCCAGAAATATCCTCCTGTTCCTGTAGTCATTTGTTCTGGATATATGCCCTCAGCAAAGTCAACAACTAATGAGCGCACACTCTTCGAAGACATCGGTGGCCGCAATGCAGTAGGCTCCTGGGTTTCAGCGTTCTACGATGGGGCTGCAAAGGACCCGGTCATCGGTCACCTTTTTTCTGCTGACAGTAGTGTCCCGAAACAGCGCCAAGCTGAATTCCTCGAGCAATGGCTGGGTGGTGAAAAGCTGTACTCGCAGCACTCGGGCCACCCTCGGCTACGCCTCAGACACTTTCCCTTTGTTATCGACGAAGAAGCTGCTGAGCGGTGGTTAATGCTGATGGAGGAAGCTCTCGCTTCCATAGATGCTCCATCAGAGCTTGCTGAAAAGATAATAAATCGGCTCACACCACTCGCTGCACATATGGTCAATTCACATGAATTAGTCGATCGCACTGGCCCAACAACCGGATGGATGGACTAACTGGGAAGCCCCGAACTCTTGATCGAAAGAGCTAAGATCCGTAGTCTAGTCTCCCTACCTTAAGAAAGCCTGATAA
>DEAP01000007.1 GCA_002348225.1 Dehalococcoidia bacterium UBA2979 | reverse complement strand
TGACCTTATTGCATCGAGGTCAGTTGTTTTCCGCAGTCCGAGTTTGTCTACTAAAGCTTCTGGGTCATCACCACTTTCGAACATTTCGGCGAGGATATCTCGTGCCGCATTCTGCGTTATGTCTTTCTCTTCAACTAGTTTCACTAACCGAGAAATGTTATCGGATTTAACTAGCGTGTCCGATAGCTCAGCATCGACTCCAAGCTCATTGATGTGTTTTGCGATCTCTCCGATAAACCATTTCGCGATACTCCTAGGTGGCACAGTTCTATCAAATTGGACACAGTCTTCATACGCCTGAGACCGCAATTTCGAACCAGTGAGAGTAGTGGCTTCGGAGGGAGACAACTCATACTCCTCTATAAAGCGGGCAGCTCGCACCCGCGGAAGTTCAGGCATGGCCTCGCGCACTTCTTCGAGGAATCCAGGGTTAATCGTTAGAGGAGGCAGATCTGGTTCAGGAAAATATCTATAGTCCGAGGCACCCTCTTTCGATCTTTGCGAGACGGTTTCGCCGGTGTTGTCGATAAATCCTCGGGTCTCCTGCACGACTCGTTCACCCGTAAGTACAGCTTGCGACTGGCGCTCGATTTCATATTCGATAGCGCGCTGCACTGCTCTAAATGAATTCATGTTCTTAATTTCTACCTTGGTTCCTAGGATGGTTTCTCCTACTGGCCGGATCGATATATTTGCGTCACAACGAAGCTGACCTTTCTCCATATTGGCATCAGAAATATCCAGATATCTTGCTAGTTGCCTGAGTCTTCTTAGAAAACTCGCAGCTTCTTTGGCTGACCGTATATTAGGTCGAGTGACAAGTTCCATCAGAGGGGAACCCGAGCGATTGAGGTCCAAGAGACTGTAGCTTTTCCCATCGTCCTCGCGGTGTACTAGCCGAGCGGTATCCTCTTCAAGATGAATTCGCTCTAATTCTACGGGTCGTTCGCTTCCATCGTCTGTTTCTACGAGCAATGCACCGTTCTCACAGAAAGGTTGGTCATACTGCGAGATCTGGTATCCCTTTACTAGGTCAGGGTAGGGATAGTTTTTCCGGTCAAATTTCGCCACAGAGGCAATGTCACAATCGAGAGCTAGGCCGGCCATCACCGTATAAAACACAGCTTGCCTGTTAATAACGGGGAGGGCGCCTGGCATGCCCATACATATTACGCAAACATGAGAATTTGGTTCCGTGTCAAAATATGAACGCTCACAGCTACAGAACATTTTTGAATTGGTCTTCAACTGGATATGCACCTCAAGACCGATCACAGCTTCGAATTCGGTGTTTACGGTTGTTGTCAAAGTATTACCTTTTCTTGGTGCGCATCGCGTTACACTTTAGACCAAACTTGATGATGGCGCGGAACTATATAGGAACGAAATTGATTATTAAGGCTAGGCGCGAATCCGTTTCTATTGAATCTTTTAAATTTGACGGTGGTTTTCATTATACATATCAAGGTCACCTGATGGAAACAAGAGAGGACAAGACTCTCGGTAAATATTGGGAATGTCTAGTAGAAAAAGATTCACCAATTAAGTCCTATCGAGGGGAATTCCCTGCGCGTACCGAGACACGTGCTTACTTTTTCGAGGACCAATGGTTCAATTTGCTGATTCCTAGCGAGCCCATCGGTAAACGGAAAATGATCGCTTATGCGAATATATCCACGCCTGCCTACCTACAGTGTTATAGGGAACTTAATAGCGAGAGACTTATATGGATCGATCTTGATCTTGATCTTATCGTTCTTGAGGATTTTTCCGCGCTGGTAGATGATGAGGATGAATTCTTGGAGCATATTGGACTAATGAACTATCCGAACTGGTTGGTTAAGAAAGCCCGCATTGGACTTGCACGTGCAGTAGAACTGTATGAATCACGAGAATTCCCATTTTCTGACTTGTCATGATGACGGAGCATGTGTACTACTATTGCGAATGATCCGGCAAGTACCTGTCGCACGCAAGGAGGAATCAATGGGAATGAAGGACAAAACTCCTACCACGGTGGAGGAATATCAAGCATACAAGAAAAATTATAGTAATTGGGGTCGATGGGGTGCCGACGATCAGTTGGGGACACTTAATCATATTAGCCAAGAGTCTGTGAAATATGCGAGCTCGCTCGTTACTGAAGGACACACTGTGTCGTGCTCGAATCCAGTTGCCACGAGCAAAGTTGTTGATAATGAACAACGGAACCCCAGGCCAGCAGATCACCAGGTAATGGTCGGGCCCGCAAGCTCTGGAGACTATATTGGGGTGGCATTTCATGGGTATGTGAATACCCACATTGATGCCTTGTGCCATATTTTTACAGGAGACAGTTCTCAGGGAGGCAGAATATATAATGATCGTGATCCTAGCCTCATCCGCGAGGACGGAGCCCTGACTAACTCAGTCGACCACTGGCGAGATGGCATTGTGACGAGAGGAGTGCTGTACGATATTCCCAGAATGCGGGGACAAGAGTATGTCGCGCCCGATGAACCGATAGAGGGGTGGCATTTGGCCGAGTGGGCGGAAAGCGTTGGCATCGATCCGAGACCGGGTGACGCAGTATTGGTTCGTTCCGGATATGAGGCTTTCTGGGAGGCGAATGCGAATTTTGAATTTGTCCATCCGCCAGCGACACCGGGGAATGCTCCGTCAGTTATAGAATACTTATTTGATAATGATGCATCATTACTGGGTTGGGATTTGCAGGAGGCAGGCCACAAGCCCTATGACTACCCTGCACGTATTCCAATACATGAGGTAGTAATCCCTCACATGGGTATGCCACTTCTTGATAATGCTAATTTTGATAGACTTGCAGGAGCGTGTGCTGAACGCGGGAGATACGAGTTTCTCTTAATAATTTCTCCACTGGTAATCACGGGTGGTACAGGTTCCCCGGTTAATCCGATTGCAACTTTTTGAAGCTGCCGATGAGTCTTGGTGCTTTAGACGTTATAGGTCAGCCTTTGACGGGTGTTCGTGTCTTGTCGATGGAACAAGCCGTAGCGCTACCCATGACGACGCTTCATATGGCGGCGCTAGGTGCGGAAATAATTAGAGTCGAAAGTCCGACGCGTGCCCGTGGAAATTTCGTCGACCAAGATCTTGTCAGGAGCAAACGTCGACTAGCTATCGATCTCTCAGTGGAGGGCGGTCCGGATCTCTTTCGTCAATTCGCTCAGGAGGTGGATATTGTTGCACATAATTACACGCCGCGAGTGATGCGAAAATTCGGAATTGATTATGAGGTTATTAAAGAGCTAAAAGAGGACATAATATATTTGTCCATCACCGGATTCGGCACAACCGGTCCTTGGGCTGATCGTCCTTTATTTGGTCCAGGCGCGGAAGCTATAGCGGGTAATTATCAGTTGATTGGCGAACCGGACGAGTGGCCTGGCCGACCAGGAACGATTGTCTACGCTGATAATAATTGTGGGATGCACGCCTTACTCGGAGTGATCGCAGCACTTGAACGGCGAGATGATTCAGGTGTTGGTACTTATCTGGATGTTTCCTTGTACGAAACTGCGATCTCGATGCTTGGACCAGTTATTGCGCAGAGGGCTGCCGGAGGCCAATTGCCTCGGAGACTAGGCAATAAGGATTCTAACTATGCTGTGCACGAAGTGTTCGCTGCCGATGGGCTCGACCGCTGGATAGCTATTTCGGTGACAGAGGAACAGCGATCGGTATTTGCTGCAGAACTGAATATGGATCCTGAGGAAATTGATTCCCATCAACGGCTGGTGCGGAAGATTGAGGCGCTCGATGCAAAAAAACTATCAGATGCACTGTTGAGCAAAGGAATAAGTGCTTATCCAGTCTCGGATATGTCCGACATTGCGAGCTCAGACTTCTATTGGAATCGAAATCACTTCGGGTTTATGGATGACGGACGTAAATTGTTACCAACAAAAAGTACGTTCTGGGGAGGGAGAGATGGATTCCAGCCGCAAAATGCTCGTGACGTTGGAGCTGATAACCGGGAGCTGTGTAGTGGACTACTTGGCCACACACCCGAAAAGATAGATGAGTTAGAGA
>DEAP01000068.1 GCA_002348225.1 Dehalococcoidia bacterium UBA2979 | reverse complement strand
TCAAATACCCCTTTCCTATGCCTCAGGAATACTCACTGGTTTAGGCTATTTGCGCAACCCCAAATAAATACGGCAAACTGCTTGGATGTTATCTCCAGACCAAATCCATCAGTACCACGAGCAAGGCTACGTCATACCTGATTATCGCTTGTCAGATGACACCATCGAAGAAATCAAAATCGCTCATAAGCGCTTGATTGCAAAGTCTCCGCAATTTTCAGATTATTGCGGCGCTCTACTCATTGAAGATTTGAGCTTTTTGAACTACGCGAGAGATCAAAACATACTCGACATGGTCAGCCAGCTAATTGGTCCCGATATCGCGCTCTGGAATTCAAGTTTTTTTGCCAAGCCCGCCAAAATCGGAACACGCACTCCCTGGCATCAAGATGGTGAATATTGGCCTATAAC
Source organism: Dehalococcoidia bacterium UBA2979 (assembly GCA_002348225.1). GTDB lineage: Bacteria > Chloroflexota > Dehalococcoidia > UBA2979 > UBA2979 > UBA2979. The sequence continues at coordinate 2,198 of DEAP01000068.1, read as the reverse complement.
CCCACTTGCGACCTGCACAGTCTGGATTGCACTGGACGATGCAACTATTAGCAATGGATGCCTCAAATTTCTCCCTGGCAGTCACAAAGACAAGCGCCTCGAGAGCCACCATTTAAATAATTCTGACGACATCGCTCTGCCTCTAGAATTAGATCACCACCATATTGATGAATCAAAAGCTGAGGCTATAGAACTAGAAGCTGGTCAAATCTCACTCCACGATGTCTTCTTGATGCATGCTTCAGAAGCTAATCGATCAAACCAACCCAGAAGAGGCATGACGCTTCGTTACATGCCCACTTCCTCTGTTTACAGGAGAGATCTCAATAAAAGCCCTCAGGACACAAAAAGACCTGTCTTTTTAATAAGAGGCATCGATCAGTCTGGTGAAAACGACTTTGCCCTTCGTTAACCCTCCGCCGTAACCGGGTCAATCATTTTGGTGATCTCGGTGACCTGCGACGCAGGAAAGCCACTGCGCTCAGCATGTTCTTGAATAAGCGACTCACTGTCGGCGATGTAAATACAAAAGGTTTTATCTGCAACGACATAAGACTGTTCCCATTGTATGTGTTTGTTCTCGGCTTGCATGGCAGATAACACACCGTTTGATTGAGCCGAAGCGGCTCTGAGAGCTTCTCTATCTGAAGATCCAATTTCGGGTATTTCCCTCTCGATCATATACCTAGGCATAGCTTCCTCCTTTTAAAATCCATAACATATTAATTTCCATCCGATTAATCGAATTGGTTCTCTCCGCTCAATCGGAAAAGCAGAGTTTTACTTCACTGAACAACGATAGGAGCTTGCTTCATCGGGATCTCCTCTTCCCTTATATCTAGCTAGCTTGGGATAGACGCATAAGGGTCTCGTGAAACCGCCAGCCGTCGCCGTGCTGGCTGGAATAACCTCCGGTTCTACATTCTTTTCAGTCCAATCCACAATCGGGTCCACATAATCAGCCACCCAGGCTCCTGGTCCCAATGCGCAATGAACCATTCCAGGCACCATGAACATCCTAAAAAAGTCACGTGTCTCTTTTTGCCCGCCATTAGCTTCTTCAACCTCGGCCAAGTAATCAAACGCTCGACCTGGACGTAAAGGGAAATCATTCCAACCTTGGTACATCAAGATCTTGCCTCCGCGAGCTTTGAATTCACTCAAGTCTGCGGTATCAACATCCATAAAACTGATTTCTTCGAGCTGAGCATAATCGTTGGCTGGATCAAATTTCTCAATATCAAAATCAACCACACGTCTCATCAGTATGGCCAGGAACGAGCTCAAACTCTCATTCAGAGATTCAGAGCCATCACTCACCATGGCATTGGGGAACATCCACATGGCCCAGTCGCCAGCCGCTTCGGCTCCGGGCATCACCCCAGGCGACACCAAGTTACCCTCGGAATCCTCGAGCCCCTTATATAGATGCTCAGCCGTCTTTATCTGATCGACAGTTAAACAATCATCTCTAGCATCACGCTGGCAAGCTAATTTATTCAAATCGAGCACATCCAAGCTGCACAGTCTAGGGTCGTTAATCACGCCATCTTCTACCCCATCGAGCAAATCACACGCGGCCGAGGAGTTTTTATCCAATAGTTTCAAAGATGCCTCAGTCAAAGGCCCTTCCGATTGTTTTTTGGCTGCAGCTATAGCCCATGGCATGAACTCCTTGAACCGGAAAACGGGGGCGCCGGCAATAATTCCGTCATAGTCTTCCGGGAATCGGGTCGCTTCCAACAAGGCCGCTCGACCTCCATTAGAGCAACCCTTTAAGTATGAATAGTCTATCTCTCTGTCGTAGTAACTCTCGATCGCTGCTTTCGCAAATTGGGTTGCTAAATGTACACCTCGATACGCATAGTCCAGCAATGCTTCCGGTTGATAGGCATAATCGAAACTCATGCCCTCATGCCCGGTGTCGGTTGAGGCCATTGCGAAACCTCTCGCTAGAAGGCTGGTTATATCTCCGATACTACCCGCTCCGCCTCCGACAGTAGAAAACATCATCCGGCCATTCCAATTTTCTACCGGCATTGTGACTTCAACCTGAATTGCTCGATTAATCACAGCCCTCACTTTACAGTGTTCAGGTACCGCATCCGCTTTTGGAATAACTTTTCCTGTTTCCACCGCATAAGCCAAGTCAGTCAAGCGATACAGATCTCGGCAATCTTTCTCGGTTTGCGAGTAGG
>DEAP01000018.1 GCA_002348225.1 Dehalococcoidia bacterium UBA2979 | reverse complement strand
TCTAAGATAGAGTCAATAGCGCGGTCGCCGTTGCCGTGCGTACCAACCTGCCATCCACTCAGGAGTGCTTGCTCCACAACTGTATCGATAGTGTCTTGGCTCCAGATTTGGATACCAGTCTCATGCGGATGGTCGTGGTAGCCCTCAGTTACAGCGCCGGAATGTCCCTGAAGAGATCCGTCATGAATAATCTTTAGTATTCCGGCCTTAAGGTGATCCGACCCGAATCCACTTCGCAAGCCGGTTTTTGCCAGCATGGGAACGGCTTTTAGTTCTCCATACCGTGCTGCCCAAGCCGAATAAGCTGCTGCTAAATACGTTCGAACCGGAAACTTACCCTCATCGGTCGCTACCTTATAGGCCTCGAAGGTAGCCTCGTGGTTTCGTCCGCTTCCAACATCGTGGAGCGAGGTCACACCCACCTGCAGAAGTCGTTGTGAGGCCCACTCGAGTCCAGTGACGGCATCTTCGAGGCTAGGTGGGGGGACTAAGCGCTGCACAAGTCCACCTGCTGACTCGTAGAAAACCCCAGTTGGGTTGCCACTCTCATCGCGATCGATGACCCCACCCTCGGGATCGGGCGAGTCAGCATTGACTCCGGCAGCCTTCAGTGCCGCACTATTAGCGTACGTAAGATGTCCTGAGATATGAGAGACGACGACTGGTAAAGACGTAGATACCTCATCAAGATCGAGTCGGTGAAGATGGCGATCATCACTAACCAAAGAGTCGTCAAAAGAGTGACCTCGAATAATACCCGAGTCGTCCGAAATCTCCGACAGGCTGGCTAGTACATCGACAATGGATCTATTTGGGGGTGTGCCGCAGTTTGCCGATGTATTCATACGAACTCCGGTTAGTAGAGGATGTGTATGAGACTCAATAAACCCAGGGATCACTGTTCGGCCCAATGCATCTATCTCAGTAATGTCCGGTAGGTTCACCGACTCGATGAGTGAATTGGGTCCCACGGCAACTATGCGGCCGCCCAGGATAAGGACCGCCTGGGCGTTGGGAAGGTTTGGGTCCATGGTGCGGATATTTGCGTTTCGGATAGCGAGATTCATACAAACAGGCTTTCTTTAGTTAATCACTTCATGCAGGTCGGGCAACCGTACCGTATACGATTGCGCGGGTTGGCTTGCCATGTGTGTGTGGCGTCTTGATCACACATCCACCATATTTGGGAGACGTCAGAAAACATAATATCTTTTGGAGTCACAGTTCCGTTCTTGGTCGGATGCCAACTCCAAGTGATATCCGGAGATATTTGATCAAGTGTGGTGTTTTCTCCGGTAGTCTCAAGTGGGACATCAGCTTTCACAGGTTGCCGACCAGAGACGTATCGATCGAGGAAAAGCAGCATGATTTCGCTCGATAGCCGGCCAAATGAGCGCGCTTTGTCAAATCCATGCGGCTGGTCGCTATAAATATGTAACTCAACGCTCGCTCCCGCGGATTGCAAAGCTTCGTACATAAGTACGCTGGCCCGGTCGGGTACGAGCAGGTCATCGTTTCCGTGGATGAGCAGTACTGGAGGGAAATCAGGCCGAGCGTATGTCAGTGGTGATGCTGCCTGCATCGTATCGACAGTGACTTCATCACGGAGCAAGGCTGAAGCGACGACAGCGCCCGCCGGCTCATTTGTTGCCTCCCCAAAGAAAGTCGGGGTATAAAAACCGATAGCTGCCGCAACATTGGAACTGACGCCGCTATTTCCGCTCTGGCCTTCCCAGGAATCATCATCCGGTGTAGCCGCCGCGAACAGGGCGAGGTGGGCTCCGGCGGAGTTTCCTTCAACGGCTATTTGATTAGGGTCGATCCCGAGTCGCTCATGATTCGTGCGCATCCATCTGATAGCCGCCTTGACGTCATGTATCTGAGCTGGCCAGGGAGCCTCTTCATTCAGGCGATATTCACAGGCAACACATACGTATCCTTGACGTCCGAGCAGTATCCCATATCCACGGAGCTGCTCCTTATCTCCAGCGCTCCATCCACCACCATGGATGAGCAGCACAGCTGGTCGACCCGTCTCCTTTCCAGGCGGGTTGTAGATGTCACAATGTAGAGGTCTGTTACCTGCGTCGCCATACACGATGTTCGACTCGATTTTGACGTGGTTGGATGAAGATGCCATAACCCATACAGTGTATGCTGAATAGAGCCAGTGATAGAGGGCGAATATGAATGGCTATTTGGTCAGTTGACCTTGATAGTGACGATGAGTTCCTCGCGGAATTTGATGAGTTTTTGAAACTTTCCCTGTCTGAACAGTTGGAGATACTTCCAAAGTAAATAGGAGTAGACTGAGGCCATTCGAGAGGTATGCCTCATGACGATTCCATTCATTCGTACACCGGACAGTAGATTTGATGAACTTGACGTCGAACTCTGGCCAGTAAATTACATTGAGATTGATGGCCTCCGGATGGCCTATAGCGATGAGGGTTCTGGGACGACCGGCACTATGTTGCTCTTGCACGGTGAACCTACGTGGGGGTTTTTATTCCACAGGATGTATACTCCTCTGATCTCTGCTGGATGGCGACTCATTATTCCTGATTTGATCGGATTTGGGCGTTCTGATAAGCCGGTAAATAGGTCCGATCACACATACGCTAACCATGTCCGATGGGTAGGGGAGTTCCTGAGCAAGAGTAACGTGGTGTCAAGTCAGCAACCAGATGCAAAGCACGGATTTTGTGCCTTCTACCAAGATTGGGGCGGACTTATTGGATTACGCGTCGTCGCTGAACATCCTGAATGGTTCGATAAACTTGTCCTCGGTAATACAGTGTTGCCCGATGGTACCAAGCCGATGAGTGATGGATTCATGCACTGGCAAAACCGGTCGCAAACCATGAACCCCATGGACCCTGGCAGGCTTGTCGCAGGAAATTGCCAAAAGGCGGTACTTACCGAGGCAGAGCAAGATGCATATCGCGCACCATTTCCGGACGAATCATATATGGCCGGGGCTCGTGAGCTTCCGATGATGGTTCCTACCAGTGCTGACAACGTCGCGATACCAGCGAATCAGGAAGCATGGCGTGTTTTGGAGCGATGGCAGAAACCCGTTTTGACCGCTTGGAACACTGATGACTTTGTACTCGGACAGTACCAGTCAGAGTTCATCAGTCGAATTCCCGGGGCCAAAGATCAGCCGCACCGGACCTATAGCGGTGGACACTTCATTCAGGAAGACTCTTGTGAGGAATTGGTCGCTGATATGATTCAGTGGTTTGATGAATTAGCGAACTGAGAGGGTTTTCAATGACTTCAATTGATACCGTTGCTCCAGAATCAGTTGGTTTGGCAGCAACCCAGATAGATAAAATTCCGAATTTTCTGCAAGAGACATACATCGATAGCGGCAGAATTGCGGGCTGCGTGGTCGCTGTAATTCGCCACGGGCAAGTTGCTCATTTGTCGGCACTGGGCAAAGCAGATGTCGAGCGAAATATACAGATGTCGGAAGATTCTATTTTCCGACTGTATTCGATGACTAAGCCGATTACCTCAATAGCATTAATGAGTCTCTATGAGGACGGAGCTTTTCAATTAACTGATCCGGTGTCGAGATTTATTCCCGAATGGGCCGATTTAGAGGTATATGTTTCTGGTGAATATCCTAATTTCCAGACCCGTCCAGTTGATCGGGAAATGAATATACAAGACTTACTCACTCATCAGAGTGGTCTGACATACGGCTTTAATGCGGATACAGATCCCAACGCGACTGAAGTTGCAAAAGCATATAAACAGCTCAATCTTGGCATGCTGGAAATTTTCCCCCAAAGCCTTGAGGAATTGGCGTCTGAACTAGGCAAACTACCTTTGTTGTTCAGCCCAGGCACACATTGGAACTATTCCGTCAGTACTGATGTTTGTGCAAGGTTGGTGGAAATTATTTCACGGAAAAATTTCAAAGAATTCATTCAAGAGAGGATCTTAGATCCAGTTGGTATGACTGAGACCGCTTATGAAGTTCCTGACGAACGTCTTGAACGATTCACGGCCAACTATAGACCTTCATCAGGCGATGGTTTGGTCGTTTATGACGATCCACATACTAGTAGGTACCGTGGTCCTGTTACGCACTATGCGGGTGGTGTTGGATTAACAGCGCCGATAGGGGACTACATCAAATTCGTCAAAATGTTGCTGAATGGTGGTACCCATGAAGGTCAACGAATTATCGGTTCACGGACACTAGAATTTATGTCAGCAAACCATCTTCCAGAAGGTGCTGACATGATGCGCCATGGATTTCCAACAGCTATTGCCCGTCAGCCGGGTTTTGGCTTTGGCCTTGGCTTCGCACGCACCATCGATCCTGCGCAAAATGGAGTTATCGGGAACGATAGTATCTACTTCTGGATGGGAGCGGCATCAACCACGTTTTGGGTCGACCCAAAAGAAGATATTGGTGTCATCTATCTCACGCAATCGATACTGGCGGGTTTGCCGACAGCAAATGACTTAAAGGCTTTGGTATATCCGGCGATCATGG
>DEAP01000092.1 GCA_002348225.1 Dehalococcoidia bacterium UBA2979 | reverse complement strand
AACGCAGGTCAATCGGCCGCAAAGCCATTCGAGGATGTAGATGACGAGCTCTGGGACTACGACCTTGACCTCAAACTCAAGGCAGCCATCCGATGTAGCAGACTGGCTGTGCCCGCTCTACGTAAGTCCGCACATGGGCGCATAATAAACGTGACCGCGGTTGCTGGGAAAGCTCCTAGGGCTGGTTCCCTGCCGACGTCAGTCAGTCGAGCAGCCGGCATCGCATTAACAAAAGCCATGTCTCTCGATCTTGCCAAGTATGGGATTCTCGTGAACACCATCTGTATCGGATTGATAAAGAGTGGACAAATAGACCGTGCGACTCAGTCGGCGTTTCCAGATCTTGATCTGGCAGAAGCGTATGCTGAGCGCGGCAAATCATTGCCTCTTGGGCGAGTAGGCGAGGCGTCTGAAGTTGCAGATCTTATTACTTTTTTAGTGTCTGATCGCGGGAGTTATATTACGGGCTCAGCAATAAACGCTGATGGCGGTTCCTCTGCGGTGGTCTAGATATTGGCTATCATCTATTCCTACATGATCCGGCTATGATTAGCCAGATAACTCTAGGGGGGGATATATGAAATTCGGTCTGCTATTTGGTATGAGAAATCCTGAGCAGTGGCGGAAGCCATATCAGCAAGTATATGAAGAAACCTTGGAGCAAATCCGTATAGCGGAATCATTAGGTTTTGATAGCGTTTGGATGTCTGAACATCACAGTGCGGAAGATGGTTATTGTCCATCCACATTAGTGATGGCTGGAGCTGCAGCTGTGCAGACGGAAAGGATCACTATAGGCACCAGACTACTCCTGCTGCCAATGCATCATCCCGTTCGCGTGGCGGAAGATGCCGCGGTTGTAGATGTGCTGTCAAATGGTAGATTTATCCTAGGCATGGCAGTCGGATACGTACCCGAGGAATATCCAATATTCGGAGTAAACAGGAAGAATCGACCGTCCTTGATGGACGAGGGTATTGAAATCATTAAGCGCTGTTGGACCGAGCAAAAATTTGATTTCAAAGGTAAACGTTTCAAAGTTGAGGGAGCTGCTGTCCAGCCAAAACCGATTCAGACTCCCCACCCCCCAATTTGGTTGGGGGCGTCTCGTGGAAAAGCTATCGAACGTGTTGCTCGCGAGGCAGACGGCTTTCACTATGTTGGAGGTGCCGGTGTTTATGATCAATTTGCTTCCGCTATGAGGAAGTACGGACGTGATCCAGCATCGATACCAGTATTTGATAGTCGTGATTTCTGGGTGTCCGAAGATCCTGAGCAGGGTTGGGAAGATGCACGTGAGCATATCTTCTACTCGTATTCAAAATATGCTGAGTGGGGAGCTGCTGCTGCTGTGGCCGATGGTGCCAATATTGATAAAAGACATGAACCGGCTACTACTCCGGAGGAGATGCGGTCGATGGCAGATCTTTCGGGTCCATTTGTAGGTACTCCTGAACAAGCGGTGGATTTTTATCGCCGCCGTCAAGCTGAGGTGCCAATTAACGGTACTATTCTCCGCATACCACCCGGCATCGACCACGAAAAAGTTGTGAAATATCTAGAGCTTCTCTCTGCTGAGGTTCTGCCCCAGTTGGCCGAAGACTGAGCAGTTATGGACGCATCCCTCGTGACTTTGGACCAACCAATCTTTCGTTTGCCTTGTAGGCAACATCAAGCCAGTCTGAAAGCATTGGTCGGGTGTCCGCAGGGTCGATAATATCTTCAACGTCCAAATCTTCTGCTGTACGCCACGGCGCTCGGATGGAGATAAGTTTTTCTTCCAGTTGTTGCCGGTACTCTTCTGGGTTCTCAGCGGCTTCTATCTCACGTCTATATGCGGCAGCGATACCTCCTTCAATTGGAAGTGATCCCCATTCGCCAGATGGCCACGCTAGTTGAAAATTGAAATGAGAATTATCTTGTCTTGCGCCACCCGCGACTCCATATACTCTTCGGACAATTACGGTGGCCCATGGAACGGTTGCCTGTCCTATTGCGACTGCCGTTCGTACCCCAGCTCTGAGTGTGCCGGCAGCTTCAGCCGCGGGACCAATCATAAAACCCGGCTGGTCCGAAAAATTTATTATTGGCAGATGAAATGTGTCACAGGTATCTACGAATTTTTCCACTTTTCTTGCCGCGGATGCGTCCTGCGCACCGCCATGTACCATAGGATCATTCGCTAGAATGCCGACCGGCCGACCATTGAGCCTGGCAAACATCGTTATCTGTGATCCACCAAAATACCGACTTAGCTCGAAGGTAGAGTCGTTATCCATTACATGGGCGATTAGTTGTCGGGGGTTATATCCACGATTCCGATCTCGCGGGATAATCGATCGTAGTTCATGAGCTTTTCTGTCGCGCGGGTCACTTTCATCCCCGAGAGGCGGCAGCTCCCAGACATTTGTAGGTAGATAAGAAAGGAAGCGGCGGATCTGCTGAAGAGCATCCAATTCGTCCTCCGCTTCATTATTCACTACTCCACTTGTGCGCGAATGTTGTTGATATCCGCCAAGATCTTCTTTGTGGATATCCAAGCCTATTGCTCTCTTGACGACAGGTGGTCCTGCTGCGAACACTTGTGTTTTGCCCTTAACCATTATCGAAAAATGGGAAGCTGGAACCCAGGCTGCAGGAAGTCCTGCAACCGAGCCCAGAGCCGCTGCGACTATCGGGACTTCCGATAGTAATTCGTGCTCCAGTTTCCAGTTGCCGTTCGGAATATACGTTCTATTTTTTTGCCCGACAGCACGTATATCAGCCCCAAATCCATCGATTAGTCGGATGAAGGGTATTTTCATTTCATGTGATATATGTTCCGCCGATATCGTGCGCGGACCTCCGGTGACAGTGGTCCCATTGGCACCGGCACTCCCGCTCCCCGGTCTGGCCGTGAAATCTTGACCAGTGACTGACACCGGTCGGTTATCTACTTTTCCGATTCCGAATACTGTTGATTTGGGCACAAAATCCGTGAGTTTTTCATCGTCGTCGTAGGTGCCGACTCCACCTAGAATGCCTCTTTCAAGAAAACTATTGGGATCCACTAGTGCTTCTATGCGCTCACGGACGGTAAGTTTTCCCAGTGAGTGTTGTTGTGCAACCCGGTCTGTTCCACCCATCTCTTTGGCCAAGGCACGCCTGTGATTGATTTCATCTATTTCTGGTTCCCATGTCATATTCATTTCCCCCTAGGAATGTAGTCTTATGACTTCGGTAATATCTCCATAAGGACAAAATGTGACGAGGTAGGGTGAACCCAGGCATTGGCAGCACCTGGGATACGAGTGACTCTGCCACCATTTTCTTCCACTTGCTTGCAGAAGGTATCAACATCATCAGTTTCGTATGCTATGAGATACATTCCCTCGCCGTGGGGGTTGAAATCGTTTTGCCGTTCCGACATCAGTTTTGCGATGGGGCTTTCGTGAGTGGGTTGGCATAGGAGAAGTAAGGTGGCATCTCCATACCCCATCGCCTGAAAGTCGAATTTTCCTACATCATTGAATCCTCTATCTCCGACTTTCTGCATACCGAAACGCTTCGAATGATTCTCGATGGCCTCATCCAGATCATGGACGGCGACGGTATAATTTTTTAAACTCAGCATTTTGGCTTCTCCTGTTCATATTCTGCAGGCTAGTAGGTTTCTCCAGAAATCTTTGACTTATCGATTTCTCCTAAAGATTCAGGTGTGGTGAGCATAACAAACAAAGCTGCAGTCATTAGTGCAACGATAATCCAAACTATAATTTTGTCCGTTCCCGTGATGGCAATACCCAGCGTCACTAAAAGGGGGCCGGCGAATGATACGACTCTACCTGAGAAACCCAGTAATCCGTAGAGCTGCGCAGCTTCGTCCTTCTGGACACTCTTAGCCGCTAAAGATCTACCTGATGATTGGACGGGCCCTATGAACATGCCTAGGAATATACTCACGATCCAGAATGTGAGCTTGTGATCGATAAGCCCAATCACAATTCCAGATAGTATTAGACAAATCAGGGAGACCAAAATCACAAAACGTGGTCCGAATCGGTCGTCCAAGAAACCACCGGGGATTGCACCGATTCCAGCTGAAATATTCAGAGCTATTGCAAAAAATAAGACTTCTTCGGTGCTGAACCCGTAGATACTGGCCGCGAATATGCCGCCGAACGCGAACAAAGCCGTTAGGCCTTCAGCTAGGAACAGGCGTGATAGTAAGAATTTCCACATACCCCGGTATGTGAGTAGGCGTAGGACTCTTTCCTTTGTAAGGCCCACAGAGGCGTACCCCGGCTGGTTGAGGCTTGCCCTTGGCAGCCTATATAGAGCGATCACGATTGGGACGCCAAATACTAGTAACCAACCAGCAGCGAGAAGACTAGTAATACGTACATTCAGAAGGTTGTCATCAGGGATTAAACCCGACATCATGAGACCGACAGCTATTCCGAGACACATGACACCACCCACGTAGCCTAGTCCCCAGGCTAGTGCAGAGGTCCGACCGGCTCTTTCAGGAGGGACAAATACCCTGAGTAGAGTGTTGTATGGCACAAAAGAAGTTTCCACACAAAAACTGCCGACTCCTACTAATACGAGGGCTGGAATTGCAAATGAAGGATCAGGTTTAATTAGTATGAGAGTCGCGCCGCTTATGCCACCGATGAGAACGAATAATGCCAAGACAAATCGGTGTGCCCTGACCCCATTGAGCACCAAACCTAGGAGAGCGCCGACGAGACCAACGAATATGCTCGTCACAGTTACCATTATCCCCCAGGCTTCAGTTCCACCATCCCCGTCCCACACTTCCTGTGTGAAGTACACGCTGAAGACAAAAGTTCCAACGATCGCTCCATAACCGGAAGTAGCCCAGTCGTAGAGTACCCACGCCAAAACTTTCCCCTTGGGCATCAATGCTCCTCTCACTGTCTATTCCGGATTGTCTCTGACCTAACGTCAGCTTAAGGGTGCATCCGAGACAATTCCAAGATCCTTTAACTTCTGTTGTTCTTCTTGCGAGAAGTTGAGAAGGTCGGACAACACGTATTTGTTTGCATTACCGAAGGTTGGCGCCGGTCCGGCCACCCCTTCATTTTTATTTTTTGAACGCCAGGCTGTACGGGTGTGCGGGAATGTGCCCATTTCAGGGTGTTCGACATGCACTAGTGTGTTCCTGTGTTGGAATTGCGGATGGGTGAAAGCTTCGTTGAGGTTAAGAAGTGCTCCAGCTGGAATCCCAGCCCCTTGCATGACCGTTTCTGCCTCTTGCGGGGTTAGGGTCTGCGTCCAGTTTTCGACTAGTTTATCAATATCCTCGTGATGCATTTGTCGCCCATCCAGATCAATGAAGCGGTTATCTTTAGCAACTTCAGGTTTGCCGATTAGGTTAGCTAGAGATTGCCACTCGAGATCAGTTCTGACTGTTATGGCAACCCATTCGTTCTCACCTTTGCATTTGTAAACCCCCTGAGGGGCGAACCTGTCGTGTCTGTTGCCCGTGCGATTCGTCGATCTGGAATTCATCATCACATCCATGAGGGCAGGCGCGATTAGTTGCATTTCACCTTCTAGCATTGCTAGCTCGATATATTGTCCTTGCCCGGTACGGTTTCTATGTCTGACTGCACCCATCACAGTTAGTGCTGCGGTCAGACCAGCATTCTGGTCACAATAAAATTGGGCGGGTTTGCCAGGATTGCCATCAGGGAAACCTGTGAGATGCGAAAGTCCACTCATTGCATCTATACCGGGTCCGTACGAGGCTCTCGATTCGTATGGACCAGATTTACCAAATGCCGGCATGGAGACACATATGATGTCATTCTTGATTTTCTTTAACTCTGCGTAATCAATCCCGAGTCGCCCAACGATTTTTGGCGAGAAATTTTCCATTACCACATCGGCAGTTTCAACAAGTCGCAAGAAAATATTCTTTCCATCTTCATGCTTCAGGTCGAGCGACAGTAGCTTTTTACCGCGATGAAGTTCGTTAAAAAAAGCGGTTCGGTTATAGGGGTGATCTGGTGCTCCCTCGATCGGCGGTGGAGCACCTGGACTTTTTAGGCTTCTCCCCCCAGGAGATTCAATTTTTATAACCTCCGCGCCCATATCAGCCAGGACACATCCCGCCACCGGGCCAGCGACGGCTGTGGTCAATTCAAGGACTCTGATTTTGTTGAGGGCTTGGGCACTCATTCTATAACCCCCTTATCTCGCAGTTCTGCTCTTTCTTCTTCATCGATTCCAAGAAGCGTTTGCAGGATTTCATCAGTATGCTCGCCGATTAACGGAGCACGTCGATTAATCCAAGGAGTTTCACTCATCAGAGCCGCATGTCCTGGCTGGAGAAGATTTGGCTCCAGTGGATGTTCGAGGTTTACTAAAAAACCTCTTTCCTCAAGATGAGGGTCCCGCAATATTTCTTCCGGTGTGAGTACCTCGGTAAAAGGTAGTCTTAGTTCTTGGGCCAGTCTGACGACTTCGAATTTATCTCTAGTGGAGAGCCATAGATCCATGAGTTCATCGATTTTGTCGGCATTGCCCATCGGAGTATCGAATAATGGTTCTAACCCTATGTCAGGCATTAGAACAGCCAGAAGATCTTGATTTCGATTATTTCCATGAGCATGTACGTATCCATCGAGGCAAGGTCTGATTGTTGAAGGATAAAGATATTGTGGTTCAGTGAATAAAAGTCGATTCCCATTGCGCTGGGCAACTTTCCCATTAAAAAAATAGCTCTGAGTTGGGCCGCCTATTAGAAAAAGAGCCGCGTCGATTGCAGCCACATCGAACCAATCTCCCTCCCCAGTATTATCCCGATGCATGATACCCACGACGGCCGCAGTGGCTGCGTGGAGCGCTGTGTGCTGTATTACCAAGTCATCGTATGGCTTCACAGGTTCCCGGTCAGGTTCGCCAGTGAGCCGGAGATATCCTCCTATAGCGACATCAACTATCTCACTGCCGTGGTAGTCCTTATATGGGCCTGATTGTCCGAAGTGGCTCATCGAGACCATGATGAGATCAGTGTGAGAAGACGTAAGAGATTCAAACGAGAGCCCTGCAGTTTCTAAATACCCAGGTTCGAAACTTTCTAAAACTACGTCACAATTCCCAATAATATTCTTGGCTAGGGTTTGTCCTTCTAAGCTATCGAGATCGATACCGATTGACCGTTTGCCGGCATCCAAGTGGAGATGTCTGCCACCGGTCTCAATATCCTTTTTGTCGTCTCGAAACGGGCCCCAATGTCTTAGAGGATCACCTTCGGTTGATTCAATCTTGATGACCTCAGCTCCAAGGCCAGCGAGCAGGCGACCGGCATAATTGAAGCTGCCGGTCGTTAAGTCAACGACTCGAATACCTTCTAAGATTGCCGGACTTTTCGTTTCATGCGCTTGCTCTGTCATAGTTATGTTGGCTCTCCAGCTAGGCGGGTGAATTCAGTTAGAATCCTGAGAAACTACCATCTCTTTTTTCAAGAAAGGCACGAACCCCTTCGGCTCGATCTTCAGAGAGAGTAACTAACGGTAGCACCATGGCGGACAGATCAAGTGCCCGCTCATAGTCCATACTCATCGTCTTGTATGCCATCAACTTGCCGACTTTTTGACCGATAGGCGGCCCAGAGGCTACTTCTTTTGCAAAGTTTTCGAGTTTGGAATCAAATTCATCATCATCGACTAAATAATTAGTCACTCCCGCTTTATGACCCTCTTCGGCTGAGAGGAATCTGCCGGTGAACATCATCTCCATAGCCAAACGCCAGCCAATAATTTTTGGTATCGCCCAAAAGCCTCCTAGGTCGGCATACAGCCCTCTCTTCACATAGGCGACCTGATATCGGGCACTAGAAGAAGCCACCGCAAGATCAGCGAGACAAGCCAGATCAAAACCGGCTCCTACACACGGGCCATTAATTCCGGCAATTATGGGGATGTCAAGTTCTCTCAGCGCTTTGAATGTTTTCGTTTCGTGATGGAAATTCATTCGTTCACCCTCAGGATCCGGAGCTCCTGGATTAGGGTTACCGTCCTTGGGGTTGATATGGTCGCCAGTGGCACCTCCGGCATGATCCATACCTGAACAAAATCCCCGGCCTGCACCAGTAATAACAAGTACTCTCACACTACGTTCAAAACGTATTTCTTCAAATACCTCCCGCATTTCCTTGAGCATCGGAAAAGTTAGGGCATTTAATTTTTCTGGTCGGTTGAGCGTCATTTTTACGATGCTCTGGTCATCACCTATTCGTTCTACCGTGATGTCTTGATATCCCATATTCTCCTCGTTCTGTATTAGTTGATTAGTTTAACTGCCGATTATGTATCGGCTCATATTAACGTTGAATTCCTACGTTGCAACTTATTTCCCAAATGGGGCAACTCGACTAATGGTTGGAACAGGAATTTGAGATAATCCATGATTATCAGTTACAGTGTGCACTCAATGGATAATGATTTACCTCTGACTCACCTACGGGCCTTGGATCTCACCGATGAGGCGGGCGCTTTTGCAACGAGACTATTCGCAGATATGGGTGGTGATGTAATTCGAATTGAGCCTCCGACAGGGGGTAGAATTCGCTCGCGAGCCCCATTCCTTAAAGATGAGCCGTCGATTGAAACAGGCCTTACTCATTTGTACCTCAATATAAATAAACGATCGATAGTGCTTGATCCGAGTGTCGAATCGGACGTGAAGTTGTTTGAAAATTTAGTCGGTCGCTCAGATTTTTTGTTTGGTAGCACAACGGGTAACAACTCATCTCCTTTGTCTGCGTGGAGAGAGCTTGTGGATTTCGACAATGTAAACGAGCGACTGATAGAAGTGGAGATTAAACCATTCGACGATCAGTCGTATTGGAAAAATTGGCAAGGAGGTGACTTGATTAGCGCAGCGCTCAGTGGGCTGCTCTATGTAAGCGGCTCTTCCAATGGTCCTCCAGCACTAGCTCCTGGTGAGCAGAGCCACATTATGGCCGGATTAAACGCATTCACTGGGGCACTCATTGCGTTGGCAGAGAGAAACAGAAATCCAGAATCTTCTGGCCCCTCGGTATCAATTTCCACTCAGGAGGCACTGACGATGAGTGTGCTCCAGACCTCGAACATCAATTTCTGGGAACTCGATCGACGGATACCTGCTCGACCAGGGATAGCACCTCCGATCTACGAATGTGCGGATGGCCGATGGGTCGCGTTACGACTGAAGCCCAATAATCTTGAGGACTCGATTCAGTGGTTATTCAGTTCAGGCTTATTTAGTCGTGAAGAGATGGACAACATCCTCGCGATGGAACGTGTTCGTACGGATGTCAACAGAGATCCGTATGTACGAGAAAGGCTCGAAACATTCACACGGACTAAAACGTCAGACCAGCTGCTTAAGGAAGCTTGGGGTCTTGATCTGATTGCAATGCCAGTGAATAGTCTTGGTGATGTTGCAAAAGAGCAACATTTTCTCGCCACCCGTCAGTTCAGGGAATTGCAATTACCGGACGGTCGTGAAGTTGATGTGCCAAAAAGCCCTCTCGACGATCTGAATAGAACAATACCGTTAAAGCCAGCTCCAAAATTGGATGAGCACAGAGATGAAATTGAGACCGAATTAACTGACGTGAGCATACCTGACCCCGTCATGCCTGCGCCCTATTTGGGAACGCCAACTGATTCTGGTAAACCTCTTGACGGGTTGCGTGTGCTTGATTTTTGTTGGGTCTTAGCCGGTCCATTAGGCGGCCGAATTCTTGCAAACTTCGGCGCTGAAGTTATCCGAGTGGAGTCTATAAAGCGACTGGATGCCTTTCGTGTGAGACCCTCCCCAGCCGATACGGATTCATTGAATCTCGGTTACTGGTTTAATGATGTGAATGCTGGAAAGCAGTCGATATCACTTGATTTGGGCACAGAGCAAGGAAAAGAGATCGCTCGCAAATTAGCTGAGAATTCTGACGTCGTGATAAATAATTATCGACCTCATGTGCTCGATCGACTTGGCCTTGGGTTCGAAGTAATTAGCAAAAACAATCCGCAAGTTATTTATGCACATCTGCCCGGTTCTGGGAGAGATGGACCTTGGGCTGACAAACCGACGATGGGTGGACATTTGACCGCAGCAGCCGGATTCAATGAACTAATGGGGCGTCCCGAAGATCCACCGCACGGTATTGGTTGTGCGTATCCAGATTTCACGTCGCCTCAAATTTTAGCTGCGAGTGTTTTGGCTGCAGTGGAACAGCGGAGACGTACAGGCGTGGGACATGAAATTTGGTTGAATCAAATGGGCTCAGCGTTGTCATTTATAGGAGTACCTTGGCTTACATTTCGCGACAAAGGAACCGTACCACCATCGAGTTTGAATCGGTCATTTAATGCGTGTCCCCACAACGTATTTCCTGTCAAGGGCGATGATTCTTGGATAGCAATCGCGTGTGAATCGAGTGCTCAATGGGATGCACTGATGAAAATAGTTCTGCCTTTGTCTGAAGACCTTAACTCGCCCGCATTTTATCTAGATGAACTGAAGGTGCAGGAAGACAAAATCGAGACTATCTTGAGTGAATGGACTTCTCAATATGACGCGTGGGAATTGACGGATATTCTCCAGGCTGCTGGTGTTCCAGCGGCTCCGGTAGTTAATTTGCAGGACTGCGCTGAACGAAGCCCGCTGAAGAATCACTATAGAGTCGTCAGCCAACCGGACGCTCCAAATCATCAACTTCTCATTGATGGGGAGCCTATTCGTATCAACGGGAGATCCCCTGAACTGGAGCGCTCGCCAGCCTTTGGAGAACACTCAAGCCAAGTTCTGCGGACTGTACTGGGTTTATCTGACGGTGAGATTGCTGAGTTGGTGGTGAACGGCGCTGTCTCGTAAAAGCTGACGATCAGTCCTAGTCGTTTGCTTGTGACGTATCTAACTCGCAGTCATCGCCCCTGCAAAAACAAGTAGTCGAATCACTCGTGCAGTCCCGGCAAATTCCCAATATTTCTAGTGAGTGACTGTGAACTTCAACGCCCATTGTTTCGGCAATTAGTTTCATTTCAGCTTCTATTTGTTGCTCTAAATCATCAGTGAACTGAATATCCGTCGCAGAGTCACAACCTTTGCACAATATGTGATGATGGTGACTCGTGTGTTCAGTCGAGAGCTCGACCATTTTTCTACCCTCAGGGGAGTTGAGGCTACTCACTAAGCCGACTTCAAG
>DEAP01000045.1 GCA_002348225.1 Dehalococcoidia bacterium UBA2979 | reverse complement strand
AGCTTCCGCCGCCGGAGCCTCTTCCGTTGGAGGAGCCTCCGTCGCTAGCTGCTCAGCCCTCGCTGCAATTAGTCCTGCGAAATCTCTTTGAGTTGCAACGAGAAGTGATGCAAATTCCGAAATTTTTCCTACGAGATTGCCTGCTAAGCGAGCCAAGAGTTCTTCTTTCGATGGCAGAGTAGCTAAGGTCTCTATGTATGACCTATCGACTAGTTGTCCCTCATATATACCACTCCTAATTACGAAATTAGTTTCTTCGAGCGAAGACAGGTATGAGACGAGTGCTTTAATCGCTGGCACCGGTTCATCGTAGGCAAACACAACTGCCGTAGGTCCGTCAGCCAATTCAGAAAATACTGGCAAACCCGCATCAGCAGCAGCTCGTCTAAGCAGTGTATTCTTAACGACCTTGACATCTATTGCCGCATCAGACATAGCCTGTCGAAATAGCGTTTGGCTACCAACACTTTCACCGCTGTATGATGTAGCAACTGCAAGCTGAGCTCGTTGTATCCGATCAACTAGATCGGCTACTTGCTGAATCTTTCGTTCAGTAGGCAAAATTCATCCCCTTTCTGATTAGCGCAGGGGATGAAAACTAAAAGATGTACTCTCTTGTGTCTTCACCTATCACCTGCAATGGCGGGAGTTACTACCCCCGTTAATAGTGCCATTGGTCTTTGGCCTAGGTTTTTTCTTATCGGCTAGAGTGAGAACTCTATCGAACTCACTGGCTACCGTCTATAGCCGCATATATAGCAGCTAGTTGGTCTCCTTCAAGTCTTGCAAATCTAGATTTACCCCAGGTCCCATTGTCGCTGATATACTCGCCGACCTGATTAAATCACCCTTGGTCCCAGAGGGCCTGTTTCTCTCCATTTCTGAAACTAGACTCCTTAGATTCTCCACTAACGCATCTTCATCAAAGGACGACTTACCAATTATTGCGTGAACTCCATTGTTTCTATCTAATCGGAAATCAATTCGACCGGATTTAACTTCTTCAATTGCCTTCGGGATATCTTCTCCTGAGAGAACTGTATTTGTTCTAGGGTTAGGCATAAGTCCACGAGGGCCTAACACTCTTCCCAATGATCCAACTTTCCCCATTAATTCCCTTTGCGCTATCGCAACATTGAAGTCCAACATTCCACCCCGGACCGATTCGACTAAATCATCACCACCGACGTGATCCGCGCCCGCTTCCTTAGCTAATGTTGCAGCTTCCCCTTCGGCAAAAACAGCAACGCGTACTTCGCGCCCAGTTCCATGAGGAAGACTCACCGAACCGCGAAGCTGCTGATCTTGATTTTGCCCATCGAGCGCAGTCTTGATGTGGAGCTCCACGGTTTCATCAAATTTTGCCGTTGCAGTCTGTTTGACCAATTGAATCGCCTCTTGCACCCTATACTGTACTTCGCTATCCACGTCAGTTAACGCCTGTGCCATTCGTTTACCTTGCTTAGTCATCTTCTTGTCCTATGTCTTTAGTCTTCCACTTCAATTCCCATGGATCTAGCAGTACCTGCAACAATTCTGACTGCTTGATCAATATCACTTGTATTTAAATCGGGCATCTTAACTTCGGCGACGGCTTTGAGTTGCGCGTCTGTGATTTTCCCGACTTTCTCTAGCAGAGCAGACGAGGAGCCTTTCTGCAGACCAATTTGCTTCAGAATCAGTTCTGAAGTCGGAGGAGTCGTGATGGTAAAAGTCAGGGTGCGATCCTCGTAAATTGTTACTTTCGCAGGAATAGTATTACCTTCCTGTCCTTTGGTCTGATCGTTGTACTGACTACAGAACCCAGGAATGTCCACTCCATGCGGACCCAATGCTGTACCCACGGGCGGAGCAGGAGTCGCCTTCCCAGCTTCTATATGCATCGTCAAAACAGCTCTTATTTTTTTTGCCATTTTCTCGCTCTCTTACTGCTTCTCGACCTGAAGGAAATCTAGATCCACTGGTGTCTCCCTGCCAAACATCGACACCATTACCCGTACCCGGCCGCGGTCGGTATCAATTGAATCAACCTCGCCGAGCATATCCGAAAAAGGTCCATCGATCACTAGCACTGACTCACCTACCTCGAATCCGATGTTAAACGTGGCTTGGCCAAGCTCTTCTTCTTTTATCAACTGTTCCACTTCATCATCAGGCATAGGCAGTGGTCTACCGGTCTCGGAATTTGAAGCTGCAAATCCAGACACACTGGGTACGTTCTTAACAGCACGCCAAGTATCATCATCAAGAACCATCTGAACAAAAACATATCCAGGGAACTTCTTAAAAGTTACGGTCTTCCGCTGACC
Source organism: Dehalococcoidia bacterium UBA2979 (assembly GCA_002348225.1). Taxonomy (GTDB): domain Bacteria; phylum Chloroflexota; class Dehalococcoidia; order UBA2979; family UBA2979; genus UBA2979. The sequence goes on along the minus strand of DEAP01000045.1, from coordinate 786 downwards.
ACCTCTAATCTGAATCTCCTCCACTGTAGGAATAAATACTTCAAATATCCGATCGCCGAGATCCAAAGTCTCTATAGCCTGCTCAATGTGCTGCTTGACATTCGCCTCATGGCCAGAATATGTCTGCACTATAAACCAGTTGGTGCCCTCTCTCTTGAGGCTTGCAGGATTCACAACAACTGCAGACTGCTCTTCGTCACTAATGAAAGAATCAGTAACCATAAAATATTTCCTCACCGGCGTCTGGTTAAACCTGTTGTTCAACTGGTTTAAAACAACACCTGCTCCACTACCCAACTAAACAACAAATCGAAACCACCTAATAGCAAACCGAGAATTATCGATATGACTATTACTACTCCTGTTAGATTTGCAATCTCACCTCTGCTGGGCCAGGTTACCCTCTTCAGTTCGCCGAAAATGTCAGTGATCCATCGTGGTTTCCACCAAGCCCCACTGCTAGCAGCTTCACTCACCGCACGATTAGTCCCCGCACTAGTCTGCGCAGGAACACCCCGAGGGGGAGTTTTTCGATTCTGCCCCTTCTTCTCCGCTCTCGCTTGCTCTCTACGAGCTCTTCGTCCCATCGCAACTACCGAGTCTGCTGATGGCGCTTGTGCGCTCGGCACTTCGGGCAATACTTCCGAAGTGACATCCTATCCGGATCGTTACGTTTACTCTTCATTGTCGTGTAGTTTCTGTCACTACATTCATCACAAGCCAAAGTTATATGTTCTCGATCGCCCTTAGCCATCTTAAACCCCTAAATGCACTATTCAATAATTG
>DEAP01000099.1 GCA_002348225.1 Dehalococcoidia bacterium UBA2979 | reverse complement strand
ACCCAAGCCTTACCACCTCGTACCCGCAGACAAACTTCGACTCGTTTTCTCCCGAAATTGTTGATGGCCTCGACCTCGTCTTCTGCGCGCTGCCTCACGGAGTAAGCCAAACCGTCATCCCAGATATATACGGCACAGTAGGCCACATTGTCGATTTAGGTTCAGACTTTCGACTCAAGGACGCTTCTCTTTACCAACAGTGGTATGAATCAGGACACACCTGTCCAGAATTACTTGAAGAATTTGTCTACGGACTACCTGAGCTATTTAGAAATGAAATCGAAGGTGCCCCCCTCATAGCAGCAACCGGATGTAATGCAGCGGCTGCTATTTTTGCTCTTGCCCCATTCGTTCAGTCGAACACAATTCAAAATGATGCAATAATTGTCGATCTCATAACAGGTGTAAGTGGCGCTGGTAGGCCACCGAAAGAGCATACGACGTTCTGTACGGTTAGCGGCAATATCACCCCGTATGGTTTGATAACACATCGACATACACCTGAAATTGAACAAGCACTAACCACTTTCGCAGGGGAAACGAATTCAGTTCTCTTCACCCCTCACCTCGCACCAATTGATCGAGGAATAATAGCGACTTGCTACGGACGGACAAGATCTGAAATCACCACAGAAGAAGCCCTAAACCAACTTAGTCAGTTCTACGAAAAGGAGCCTTTCTTCGTCGTGGATGAAAGGCCTCCTTCTACCAAATCAACCCTGGGCGCGAATACTGTACACCTGACTGCCAGAGTCGATGAAAGGACAGGAATGCTTGTTTCAATTTCGGCACTTGATAATCTCGTAAAAGGGGCATCGGGAATGGCAATCCAGAATGCAAATCTTGCCCTTGGCCTACCTGAAACTTTAGGTATTCCATCCCTTGGCCTGTATCCCTAGGACTGATATGCCTACTTCGCCTCTAGCCCCATCATCGTTCCCTGACATCCCTCCTATCGCGGGAGTGCAATTCGCCGTAGCCTCATCTGGTATGCGGTACAGCGGACGGGACGATTTGTTCCTCGCGACCCTCTCACCAAAAACTACTGTTGCGGGCGTCTTCACTCAGTCTCTTTGCCCGTCTGCTCCGGTCGAATGGTGCAAAGAGTGGATTCATCTAGGATCGGCCCGAGCTTTGCTATGTAACGCAGGCAATGCGAATGCCTTTACTGGTACTGCCGGCTTCGAAGTAGTCGACAGCTGTGCAAACGCTGTTTCCGAACTACTCTCAGTAGCTGATAAAGAGGTCTTTTTGGCATCCACTGGAGTAATCGGAGAACCTTTCCACTCAAACGTCATAACGGAACATCTGACAACTCTGGTTGATGGACTGGAGGTCCCCGATTCCAGTATGTGGCAAGCCGCAGCTAATGCAATTCGCACTACAGATACCTTTCCTAAAGGTTCCTACTCCAAAGTTGGAGATTCAGGGTCCTACATCGCTGGGATAGCTAAGGGAAGTGGGATGATCGCTCCGAATATGGCAACAATGCTTGCGTTTATTTTTACAGATATGGAGATTAGCCATAGAGATTTACAATTGTTAACTGAGCAGTCAGTTAACAAAAGTTTCAATTCCATAACTGTTGATTCAGACACGTCAACTAGCGATACGGTTCTGACTTTTGCTACAGGTGAATCAGGTAACGCTATCGAAGATCATCATCTTGACTTTCAGAACGCTCTTGATGACGTCATGCTTGGGCTAGCCCATCAAATAGTTAGAGACGGTGAGGGGGCTACGAAATTTATCGAAATAACTGTGACAGGAGCTGAAGATGACGCTGCCGCAACAAAAATCGGAAAGTCTGTGGGGAATTCACCGCTCGTTAAAACTGCAATCGCAGCCGAAGACGCTAATTGGGGAAGGATCGTTATGGCTGTCGGCAAGGCTGGGGAATTAGCGGAACGGGATAGGTTAAAAATCTGGATCGGTGATGAACTCATAGCCGAAGACGGTATGCAGTCAGTGAACTATGAAGAGTCGCGAGCTTCTACACATCTTGAGGGTAAAGATATCTCTATCAAGGTAGACGTTGGAGTAGGGAATGGCTGTTCAACCGTCTGGACATGTGACCTTACCCACGGCTACATCGACATAAATGCTGGGTACCGCTCATGACGAAAATTCAAGAAGTGTCTTCAGATTTGCCTATCGGATTTAGCCCAGAACTTCGAGCAAAAGCGCTCGTGGAAGCCATTCCGTACATACAACAATTTTCTGGAAAAGTGATTCTTGTCAAGATGGGGGGCAGCGCTCTCGTCGATGAAGAACTATTCTCAAAATTCGCCCAAGATATTGTGCTCCTTGCGTCGGTCGGAATACAGCCAGTCGTTGTCCATGGCGGGGGGCCTCAGATTGGACAGTACCTGAAAGAAATTGGGAAAGAAAGCACGTTTATTGATGGTCTTCGTGTCACTGATGCTGAAACCCTCACTGCTGTTCGGGAGGTTCTTGTTCATCAAGTTGGGAAAAAAATAGTTGAGACAATAACTGCTTATGG
>DEAP01000039.1:1513-5008 GCA_002348225.1 Dehalococcoidia bacterium UBA2979 | reverse complement strand
GAACGCACATACCAGGGGTAACGGCTGCTTTCCTCATCAGGATTATTTTTGAAATAGAGACTTATTGGCTGCCACGTAATCGTAACGTCACGATGAGGCTGTACTCCGTCAACGACCCACCTGGCCGTAACCCAACACCACGGTCATATCGGGTCAACCCAGAATTCTATCTCCACCTTACTCCTCGCTTACCAAATGGAAGTCATGGCCGGACGAGAACTTTCGTATGTTCTGATTGGCCTGTAGCTAGTTCGGCAAATGTCTCAGCGATATCTGCTAGGTCTATGGTCCCGGAGTGTAAAGCGTCTAAATCTATCCTCCCGTCGCTCACATACCCCATCGTCATTTCAAATTCCTCGTGGGTGTATCCGAGGGCAGCAGAAACTGTTATCTCCTTATTGAGCCACTCTCGTGGTCTCATTGGAGCATCCCCCATTGCCAGCCCTATTAAGGAAACTCTCCCTCCTCTTCGGGCTAAATCAACGGCGGATTGAACAGTCGCCGGGATCCCTGCGCATTCGTACACGACATCTCCACCTAGACCACCGGTGAGTTCGGCGACAAATTCTCTCGCGTCACTAGGGTCAATGCTGTGATGGGCTCCAAGGGTTAAGGCTAGATTTCTTCTAGTTTCATTTGGCTCTACGACGATAGTGGTGCCAGCTCCGGCGGCAAGAACCCATTGCAAGGCACTTAGTCCAATTGGTCCGGCACCTTGTATCACCGCTATGTCACCTAATCGTGGGGCAGTGGCGCGCACAGCATGAAAACAAATAGCTGCAGGTTCAATCTGGGCTGCCTGTTCGTCCGTTAAGCCAGGATTTTTCACTGGAACAACGCGACCATGATGAATTGTGAGCTGTTCAGCGAAGCCGCCATGGGGCGTTTCAAAAGGCCCACGCCCAACCATCGCCGTTAGAACTGTTTGGCATTTGCTCATTTGTCCAGCGAGGCATGCGGGGCAACTACCACAGGAAGGGGGAACAGCAATGATTACCCTATCTCCTTCAGCGACTCGGGTTACTTCCGAACCGGTTTTGGAGATAATGCCAGTCCATTCGTGACCACACGTTGATGGCCAAGCAGGCCCCGGGCTCTGATACGAATGAATATCGGTTCCACAAATCCCGCAGAATATTATGTCCACTACAACCTGATTGCTTTCAGGGTCGCTGGGTTCAAATTCGACGAATTCGATCTTTTCCTTATCGGTGATTAACGCTGCTTGCATATGCTCAACCTAGTCTCAGTATCACAATACTTCATATCCTCTGGTAATCGTAACTTACCCCAGCGCCCTCGATTATCGAAAACGATAAACCAAGAGAGTAGAGAAAGACTAAAGCTCTGTTCTGTAGCTTTATGCATTCGGGAATTTTCGCTTCTCGAAGAAAAGCGTATACTTTCCTTGTAACGAGCAAAGGACCTGGTATGACCATAACTAGCTATTCCCTGCGAAAGAATCTTTGCAAATTATTATCTATTTTTGCTTCTTTTATTTTGCTTATGAGTGCCTGTAGCAGCTCTCCAGAGAGTGAAGTCTCTGAAGATACGACCTCTCAATCGACTTCCAGCACCCAGTCTGATGAAGAGGGCCAAGAAACGCCGCAAAGTGAGGAGTCGGCCGAGGAGGACGCTGCTGGGGAGGACGCTGCTGAAGAGGACGCTGTTGAAGAGAACGCTGTTGAAGAGGAGGTAGTCGAGGAAGAGTCTCCTGAAGCGGAAGCAGAAGCAGATCAGCCAGCTCTAACTGACGAAGAAATAGATATAGATGCAATTCTCACAGATACGTATGCTTGGGGAACTGGAACAGCCGCAAAAACTATCGTTCTTCAAGAAGCACTAGGTATAGCTTCCGATGGTAGTTACGGGCCAGGGACACGAGATGCTCACCTTGCGGCTTTAATAGAGCGTGGATTGTCTGTAGATAACGTTCCCGAACTTCCCGATGAGGACATTTCAACACCAACCACAGGAGATGTCCAACCCGAAGAGCCTGTTGATGCTCCACAAGACCCAGTCCAGCAAATTGCTGAGGGTGCTTGGATTTCCAATAGTTCATCACCGAACTGCGATTGGCGCGGAACGGGAAGTTGCGGATTCTACCATCGTGCTTCCGACTCGGATTCACCATATGTGGGACCCGCTGGGAGTTCAGGAGTTATTAATCCCGAAGAGTGGGGATCTGCAGGTGAGTGGGCGTATAACTTAAATGATGGAAGCTGTAACTTTAATGGTGAAGGGTGCGGGTACTTTTTCACGGAAGTTTACGATACGTATTCTATCCAAAGTCTAGTTTCGGCCCCTAGCGTTCCTTCAAACCTTAGAGCTGGACCTGAAAATGAGATAGGAATAGTCGCTTGGAGTGCTTCTACAGAAAACGGTGGGATAGCAAACGTAGAGTACACGGTGACGGCGAGCCCAGGTGGCGCTACATGTGTTACTGATCAAACGACTTGTTCTTTTGCATTGACCAATGGAACTGACTATACATTTACCGTTGCCGCTACAAATGGTGTATTTTCTAGTGCGCAGTCATCTCCATCTAGCACTATTACTCCGGGAGCTTCCAGCTCTGTCCTTCTCAATCTAGATGGAGGGGATTTCGCAGCTGATGTTTATAGCAGCGGTGGAATTGATCTTAACTGGGGAAATAATACGGGTTCTCCGTATTATTTTGCCCATGCATTTGCGCACTATTATGACATCGACGGAGGAAATGGCCATGGAGGCGTTGCCTGGCCCAATAGAGCAACAGAGCGAATTGATGTGAGCCATAACGGAGAGTGTGTGAAACTCAGCCAATTCTCACTTCGAGTAGAAAACGATGCTGTGGGATTTGGCCCCGAAGAAGAGTATGACGAAAATACAGTCGAACTGGTCAGTGCATCCGTTAATCTCTATCAAGGTGGAATACTTATCGGCTCGCAATCAACTGGACTCACGCTGGCCCAGCAGACAGAATCAGCTCAAACCAGCGTAGCTGTTTCTGTTGGGAGTGCAGGATGTGTAGATCGTATCGAAATCGTCTACAACATAAGTGGGGTCTGTGATCTGGATCAACTTTCAGTTCCATGCTTCGATCAGACGTCAGATGCAGAACTTGTAGTAATGAGCGATAATTGGCGATTCGATAAGTGGGGCTAACGCAGACAGGTACCCTCTTTTCTAGCGTCGTGGTATGAACCAAGAGTCCACTTTGATGCGTACCCACAGACCCTTCGGGTGAGAATCACCTATCCCTTAGGCGCTAATTCATTTCGGATCGAACTGAACACTTAAGTCCGTTAGCTACAACTACTTACACCCCGAAACCGTCTTCTTTGTTACCCTTTACCTACGGACGACTGCGACTGTCACCGTTAGTCCCAGTCCCACAAGCATGAGAACGACTGCTACTCGTAGCGGTGTGCTCGATGAACCCACGAACGGTAGTTCTTCTTCCGGTTCTTCATCTGTCACATTAGGAGTTTCAGGAGTCGGATCAGGAGTCGG
>DEAP01000039.1:671-1181 GCA_002348225.1 Dehalococcoidia bacterium UBA2979 | reverse complement strand
GGAGTCGGGGTTGGGGCAGGTGTCGGGGTCGGGTCAGGGATAACTTCCACTTCTGGTTTCGTAACGTTCACGGTTTGTCCGAAGGCCAACATGATGTCCTGCGAGTCATCGTTCCCAACGCCGAGATAGGTAGCTCCAGGAGCTTCAAAGGATAATGATGTAGCACCGTTCGGCCACGCAACATACCCGTTGAGGTCGGTGACAGCAGTACTGTTATCGCTGAACGTAACCGTCTCCCCATAGATGGGTCCAACAGCACCAGTAATGACAATCCCTGAGTAATCGGCTGAGTCCGCCACCGTCCATGGTCCCTGCTTGTCGGTAGCTTCAGCTTCAAGACTGAGGATGGCAGTATTGGCAGCTGCCATTAATGCGTCAGGATCATCCGCATACAGGTATGCTCCGCCCAGGTTGTCGCCGATAGCTAGCAGCCATATATCGACGTTCGGGTCAGGATTCACGTTTTCTTGTGGGGTAAAGCCCGTCCCTGCGTCAGATACCGCTTCGGAG
>DEAP01000039.1:0-485 GCA_002348225.1 Dehalococcoidia bacterium UBA2979 | reverse complement strand
CAGGATCATCCGCATACAGGTATGGTCCGCCCAGATTGTCGCCGATTGCTAGCAGCCAGGTATCTACGGTCGGGTCAGGATTCACGCCCTCTTGTGGGGTAAAGCCCGTACCTGCGTCAGATACCGCTTCGGAGGTGTTGAATCCATCCCACACACTTGAACCGTTCGGGTCAGAAACCCATTTCCAAATGAGTGCCTGCGCTGCTGCGAAGACAGGTGCGGTGTTTCCATTCATATTGTTAAGAAAGTCCGAATTGAACTCGCCACCAGATGTCCTAACCCCTCCGTGATAGTCAGCACTGTACTTCCACGCTAAGTACGTGGCCCTAGCGTCAAAGGTGAACGCACCATACGGGGATTGGAGGATGTTGGAAGCGATGTCTGCTTGCACGCAGTACCCTAACGCTCGACAGAACGGGACTTGACCTTCGTCAGCAGGAGTTCCCGCTACACAATCTCCTTCTTGCCCGACGATAGCCAACGCT
>DEAP01000082.1 GCA_002348225.1 Dehalococcoidia bacterium UBA2979 | reverse complement strand
TTTCGGGTGAGACGATAGGAATGACTGGCAAAAGTATTGCCAGCCGGATTCTGGGTGGTCGGTACGATTCTTTGATCGAGTCACTCGGAGGTGTCTCTGTCCCAGCCATCGGGTGGGCATTTGATATCGACACCTTTTGTCAGCAAGTCACCGGGTCAGATTAGAGCTATCGATGATCAGGATTGCATTACCTCGTGGTGATCTTAGGAATCCTCTAGCCTCGGCACTTGAAGAAGTCGGTTTTGAGGTAGTCGACTATGGTTCAGGTTCTCGGGCCTATCGGTTCGACGTAAAGGATAGAAGCGATATGACCGTCAGGGTATTTTCTGACAGAGATATCCCAATTCAGGTTGCGTCAGGGAATTATGACCTCGCTATTTGTTCGCGAATTTCAATCGATGAATTATTAACTCGATACCCGAAGGAGTCAATTGTACCTTTGCGGATGATAAACCTGAGTGATGTATCAGCTGATGGCTCAGACTCTCTCGTGATCGGAGGTGCGGCAGAGTCTGATTTGTCAGCGCTCGGGAGTCGAGAAACTTACACGGTTACGACGGAGTTTCCGAATATAGCTCTCCGCTACTTGACCGAGATGCAAGCCCGTAATTATCGGATCCTTGATGTTTGGGCCCAACCGGAGGCCTGGCCTCCTGAAGATGCAGATTTCACTATTGCTGCGGAGTCGGTGGTTGTTAAGGAAGGTCTGCAGGTACTTTCACACGTGCACCGTGGTGGCATATGGCTGATCGCGAATAAAAATTCTTTGGCGATGAAAAATTTATCACTTGCTCTGGGGCCTCTACTTTCGATGCAATCTTCCGAGCAAAATTCCGGCTTGGTCCACCCTGAACCTGTGGAAAAGCTGGAGATGACTCCTGCGAGAACTCGAACTCGCCAGCGGGATACCGACAATACGGTACGTATTGCCGTTCCGGACGGACATGCGCAAAGGCATACCGTGAAGGCATTGGCTGATGCAGGGATTTTTTTCGATGGCTATGACGAGACAGTTGCAGTAAGGCGCCCTAGTTCATCAGAGTCTGGTATCTCTGTTAAGGTATTTCGTCCTCAAGATATGCCCCGTGCTGTGGCGATGGGGTTGTTTGATCTGGCAATGACTGGAAGAGACTGGTTAGAAAACTTCCTGTCACTCTACCCTGAGGCACCAGTCGAAGAACTAGTCGATCTCGGACTTTCTGAATACAAACTTGGTGCCGTGATTTCGAACGAGCTAGATGTTGATTCAATGGATCAAGCGATTGCTGAGTGGCGCCGTGATGACCCTGATCGGGTCATACGGGTGACATCAGAATATGCAGCACTTGCCGACAAGTACGCCCGGACCAACAGGCTGGGAAGATATTCAGTAATACCTATATCTGGTGCATCCGAAGGATTCGTTCCTGAAGACGCGGAAATACTGATCGAAGGAACGGAAACTGGGGCCACTCTTGCAGCGAACAATCTATCGATGATTGACGTAATGATCTGGTCAACTAATTGTATTATTGGTCGTAAGGGCGGATACCCAGATCGACAGCAGACGATGATTAATTCGATATTGGACAAATTTTAAATGAGAATGGGAAGTGAGGCTTCTGAGAGTGCCCCAATTAGGTAGCCATCTATACAGTGCCTATGCTATCGCCGAAATGCTCGATTGTCAGGAGATCGATAGAGCTCGTGGGGCTTATTTTTTGGGTGCAACTACTCCTGATGTGAGGGTTATTACTAGAAATGATCGAGCGGTGACTCATTTTTTCGACCTTGCCGAATACGGAGTTCAGGACTCTGTCGGGAGGATGTTCAGAGAGTATCCGGACCTCGAATTTGGCTCCGATAGCGAGCAAGATTACGTCGCATTTATCCTAGGATATATAACTCACCTAGTGCTAGATGAGCTTTTTATATCTGAAGTGTATCGCCCAATTTTTGCTCCTGTTGCCGAAGTGATTGGCCAACCGCGCGCGAACCTTCTCGATAGAGTGATGCAGTATGAAGTTGATAGGGTAGACCGCACGAACCAGAGTGCGATGGAGAGCGTGACTAAGTCACTCAGGACGTCATTTTCACTCCCTAATCTCCCATTTATTGAACAGGAATCACTGGTTGAATGGCTTGACGTGTCGATCGACATCTCTTCACAACCAGCAGATTATTCTCGCTTCGCAAAAATGCTCGGCCGGCATATAGAAAATGTTGAACTTGGCGGCGAAGTTATGTCAGACTTAGAAAAAGATCCGGAGCGATTGTTAGAAGAAGCCTGTCAGTATGTTTCCCTGGAGGAAATGGCGGACTTTCTCGCAGAGGCGAGAGTAGTCATCCGAGATAGGCTGTTGAGATACTTGAGGTGAGTTCATGGCTGAAATAAATACTTCTATGCTCTTACGCATTTTAGAAGATGGTTCTGCCGAGGCGAATCGTCTGATCCGACGTGAAATCGGACTTGATGCATCCATTAGCAGCGCGATGCAAACGAGTCTGAATAATACTTGGCCAGACAGAACAGAGGATATTTCTCCGTCTTCTCATGTCGGCCGAATAATTTCAGAGGTCAAGAGCGGAGGCGATCAAGCGCTGCAGAGATTTACCAAACTATTTGACGGATCAGAGTATGGTGAAACTGAAGTTAGTGAAGAGGAAATAGTCGAAGCGTTCAAAACGATCCCTATCGATGACCTTGAAGCTATCCAATTCGCTGTGGCTAGGATAAAAAAATATCACGAGGACCAACTTAAGCATGGGCCTCAATCCTTCATGAAGCGTAGTATGGGATGGTCCGTTCGTCCTTTGACACGAGTAGGTATCTATATGACTGGAGGGGAGGCAGCTCTTCCCTCATCGGTGATTCATACTGCAGTTCCAGCGGTCGTCGCTGGTGTTAAGGAGTTAGTTGGATTCTCTGCACCAATGAACAATGGAAAGATAAATCCACATAAGCTTGTAGCGGCTAGACTATCGGGGATCGATAAAGTCTATAGAGGCTCAGGGGCACAAGCTCTTGCAGCGATGGCATATGGGACCGAGGTCTCGGGTCGGGTTGACAAAGTATTTGGTCCTGGTGGCCTGTTTGTGACCTTGGCAAAGAAGCAGTTATTTGGTGACGTTGGAATAGACTCAATCTACGGACCCACAGAGACGTTAGTTATTGCTGACCAATCAGCATCCCCGTCTTTAGCGGCAGCCGATTTGTTGGCTCAGGCGGAGCATGATGTACTGGCGACACCGATCCTCCTATGTGATTCGTCCGAGTTTGCGGAGAGAACTGCAGAATACGTCAACGAGCAAGTCATGTCGTTGGAACGCCGTGAAATCGCGGAAGCCGCGATTACGCGGGGTGGAGCGATTGTGGTTGAAAGCTTATCACGGGCGGTAGATCTCTCGAATGAGTTTGCTCCGGAGCACCTCTGCCTGTTGGTGCGCGCACCGGAGGAGCTTATTGAAAATATTACCAATTGTGGAGGGATATTTGTGGGTGAATCCTCGCCTGAGGTATTAGGTGACTATACGGCTGGGCCGAGTCACGTTATGCCGACCGGCGGTTCGGCGCGATGGGCATCGCCTCTTTCGGTGCTTGATTTCCTGAAAATTACTTCGATAGTGGCCTTAGATGATGATGAGTTACTCCGCCTCGGACCAGACGCTGCGATCCTCGCTCGAGCGGAAGGATTGACTGGTCATGCTCTGAGTATTGAGAGAAGGCTCCAAAGATAACAAATTTACTGAGAATTTGAGGATAGGACTCTACCATGGAAATACAGGACCTGCTGAAACCATCTATGCGGACATTACCCCCATATGCTGCGCTTGAAGACGTAAACGCACTCGCCCGAGAACTTGGCTTAGATCCGGATACAATTATTAAAATCGATGGCAATGAGAATGCTTTTGGACCATCTGAGCATGCTATCTCTGCCATCGCTGATTCCTTATTGAATACGGTCCATCGATATGGCGATGCAGAACAGCGTGCACTTCGAGAATCGATCGGGGCTCATATAAAGGTTTCACCTGACGCGGTCGTGTGCGGTAACGGTTCAGACGAGCTGATTGATTTGGTCTTTCGGCTATTCGTGGCTCCCGGCGAAGATATTTTGATATCGAGTCCAACGTTTGGGATGTACTCGTTTGACGCCAGTCTCCACGGAGCTCAGGTGGTTGATGTCCCACTTGGCCCTCAGTGGAATTTCGATTCTGAGAGATTAGCAATAGAGGCAACGAGATCAAAGGTCGTTTTCATTCCTTCGCCGAATAATCCGACAGGGAATTCTATATCTCCAGAACTCGTCACTGAACTTTTAGCGACTGGGAGTATCGTTGTTATTGATGAGGCGTATATAGAATTCTCGACTCACGAATCACTCGTTCAACTTGCTTCGGCTACGCCGCGGCTCATAGTTCTGAGGACGTTTTCGAAGTGGGGCGGGCTAGCAGGACTGCGGATTGGTTACGGCGTCATGCATCCAGAAACTGCGCAGATATGCATGCAAGCTAAGCAACCGTACAACATTGGAATAGCTGCTGAGGTCGCGGCATTGGCTTCCCTGGAAGACTCCGATTCGCTGGATGAAAAAGCTGCGATCATTGTGAGTGAGCGCGACAGGCTAGCGGAAGAATTTCAGTCACTTGGATGGATAAATCCTTGGCAGTCTGACGCATCATTCCTCCTGTGTCAGTTAGATGGTATTTCTGGTCTAGAATTGAGAGACAGACTACGCACGGAAGGTATTTTCACTAGGTACATCGCACACCCTCGTCTAGAGGACCATCTGCGAATATCGATCGCAACACCGGAAGAAAACGATGAAGTTTTGCGCGTGTTGAAAGAAATTGGATCGGAGTAGGTCATGGGAAATGAACGCAGCACGGAGATTAGTCGTAAGACTGCGGAAACTGATATCTCCCTGAGTTTGAATGTTGATGGTGCAGGTAATGCGGAGGTGTCTACTGGGCTTGGTTTCTATAATCACATGCTCGAAGCATTTGCACGACACGGCAGATTTGATTTACGGGTTGCCGCCAGTGGAGATCTAGATGTTGACACTCATCACACGATTGAAGACGTTGCCATTGTGCTTGGGCAGGCACTAGATCAGGCGCTCGGTGACCGAATCGGGATCACTCGAATGGGTGATGCTACTGTGCCTCTCGACGAGGCATTAGTTCAGTGTGTAGTTGACTTGTCCGGTCGACCACACGCAGAAGTTTCATTTGAATTCGGACCGGATATTATCGGTGATGTTCCTACTGAGATGGTAGCCCATGTGTTTCACTCATTGGCGTCCGGATCGCGTTCGACCATCCATGTTCGGCAACTCTCTGGCAGCAACAATCATCATATTGCTGAGGCGGCCATGAAAGCGTTGGGACTTGCACTGGATGCGGCAACTTTAGCGGATCCGAGGATCGCCGACAGGGTTCCTAGTACGAAAGGTACCCTCACGGATTGAAGTGGCATCCCAATGACTGAATATAAGGATTTCGACTCGGCCAATTCTCTAGCATTGCTCAATAGCATTTTGGATCAGACGGATGAAATTGCCCTTAAATATTTCCGACAGGCTCGAGGAAGCATTGGTGAGACTCAGAAAGACGATGGTTCGTATGTCACTAGAGCAGACAAAGAAGTTGAACGAGTCATTCGTGACGAGATAGGCAAGGTCTATCCTGGTCATGCTGTGATCGGAGAAGAGGAAGGTGAATCGCCTGGCACAGATGGGGATTTTTGCTGGGTGATTGACCCGATTGACGGCACTCACGGCTTTATGACGGGTCTACCAATTTGGGCCACATTGATTGCCTTACGGTTCGATAATGAGGTTCTCTTATCCGTCATCTCGGCCCCAGCGTTCCGTACTCGGTGGTGGGCGATTAAGGGTGAAGGCGCCTATAAATCTGATGTTGATAATGAAGCTCTTCGGCTCCGAACATCTGAGGTAAAAAATTTCAATGAGGCCCAACTGTTGTTTACAGGTACGAAGGCTTGCGAAGAGAAATGGCACAGATTTCGAGATTTACAGGCTGGAGTCTGGCGGGAGCGCGGTGTAGGAGATTTCTGGGGGCACTGTTTGGTTGCTGAGGGTGCGTCTGAAATAATGTTAGACCCAATTGTCAGTGTCTGGGACGTCGCTGCGCTTTTCCTTTTGGTTCATGAGGCTGGTGGCAAAATGACCGATGAACTGGGCAATGAGATATATACGGGTGGGCATGCAGTGTCTTCTAACGGGCTGATTCATGGTGAAGTGATTGAATTTTTGAATCAGTAGGCTGATTAGTCAACTAGTCTCACTGATACTGTGTAATCCTCGATTGTTAGATTTGCTAGAAGTTTATCGGCCATTTCATTGACTCTGTCTTGTGCTGATCCAAGATCATCCGATTCGAGTGTCAAGTCTATTCGTTTACCAGCTCGAACAGACTGAACGTCATCAAAACCAAGCTCAGCTAAACCGTTTGCGATAGCGAGCCCCTGCGGATCGTTTATTTCATGCCGAAGCATGATGTCTACACGGGCCTGAAAGATTGCCATGAAGTTATTTTACCTCACTTGAGTTCTAAACCGGTCACCAATGAATGGGCTTTCATATATCTCTCGGATGTGGTCTGAATTATGTCCGCAGGAAGGGGAGGCGGGGGTGCCGATTTGTCCCAATCTAGGCTGTCGAGATAATCACGCAGGGGTTGTTTATCGAAGGATTTTTGGGACCTCCCCGCGAAGTAGTCGTTACCTGCCCAGAATCGTGAGGAATCCGGTGTAAGTACCTCGTCAATCAGACAGGGTTCTCCGTCCACGAGCCCGAATTCAAACTTGGTGTCCGCGAGGATTAGTCCCTTAGGAGCACAATGTTGAGATGCGAAACCATACAGGGCTAAGGAGCGTACCTTAATGGCATTGGCTATATCGACCCCAACTAGTTCCTCGACCTCTAAATATGTCATTGGTGCGTCATGTGCTGGTGGTTCAGCCTTGGTTGAAGGAGTAAAGATCGGGCTGTGGAGTTGACTAGATTCGAGTAAACCCGGCTCTAACTGAATGTCAGCTATCGAGTAGTGTGTTTGGTAGTCCTTCCAAGCCGAGCCGGAAAGATACCCACGTACAACGCATTCGACTGGGAGGGCGGCGGCTTTTTTCATGATAATCGAGCGATGGAAGTACTCGTCCGATATGCCACCGAGCCCAAATTGCGCAGCAGTTTCTTGATTCAGCAATCCGATAAAAGCATTAGGGATGACATCACGTGTTTTTTCAAACCAATAAGCCGAGATCTGGGACAGTACGAAACCCTTATTCGGGATTCCTTCGTTCATCACCACGTCGAATGCTGAAATCCTGTCTGTTGTGACAAGCAGTAAAGTTTCCTCATTAATTTTGTAGACGTCTCTAACTTTCCCTCGATGTAGAAGTTCAAGATCCAGTGCCGTAATCAGCATGGAAGTGTTCGTGCTCATTCGATAAGACCAATTCGCTTGAAGGTGACGTCAACATAATTCAAATATGACTGTGGGTTAAATATATCGTTAATTTGCTCTTTCGTTAAAAGCTCATCAACCTCTTGGTGTGTTTCTAGCTGCTCACGGAAATCAAGCCTTTCGGCATGGGATTTCATAGCGGCAACTTGAACAATTTTATAAGCATCCTGTCTTGTCATTCCAGCAGTAATTAGGGCATTCAATGCCTTTGATGAAAAGATAAGTCCTCGAGTCAGATGCAGATTTTCCTGCATACGGTCAGTTTTTACATTAAGCCCGTCTATGACACCGGTAAGGATATACAGTGCGTAATCCAATAGTCCAAATGCATCAGGGAGTATGATTCTTTCCGCACCTGAATGCGAAATGTCCCTTTCGTGCCATAATGCAATATTTTCGTTAGCGGTGACTGCGTAGCCTCTCAGGGTGCGTGCTATCCCGCACACGCGCTCCGAAAGTTCAGGGTTACGCTTGTGTGGCATTGATGACGAACCAGTCTGTGCGTTTTCAGTGAAAGGTTCTTCCACCTCTGCAACTTCGGTTCTCTGGAGGTTTCTGAGTTCAGTCGCAAACTTCTCTAAAGTCCCTGCTAGACCCGCAATACAATTTACTAGGAAGGCATGCCGGTCACGCTGAAGGATTTGAGTGGTCGCATCCGCGACCTCGAGGCCAAGGTAGTTGCAAGCAATTTCTTCAACTACTGGCGGTACCGAAGCATGAGTGCCTACAGGACCGGATAACTGTCCTATCCCTATTTGGCGTTTTGCGAGTTCGAGTCTCTCACTATGCCGTTTCAATTCTGTAAGCCATACAGCCAGCTTCATACCAAACGTCGTTGGTTCAGCGTGGATACCATGGGTTCGCCCGATACAAAGAGTATGCATGTGGGCGGTCGCCTGTTTACGCACGGCTGCTTCTAGATCTGCAAGTCCGGATTCGATTATTCGTAGAGCATCGAGACACTGGAGGGAAGTTGCCGTATCCCAGACATCACTACTCGTCAGTCCGTAGTGAATCCAGCGACCCTCTTCTCCAAGTGATTCCGTCACGGAACGGATGAATGCGGTCACATCATGATGAGTTTCCTCAATATATGTGATGACATTTTCTGGATTAACGGTCGCATTGTTTGCGATAAGTTCTGCGTCTATTTCTGGGACTGTGCCTTCTTTAGCCCAGCCTTGGGTGGCAGCAACTTCGACCTGTAACCATGTCTGGAATTTGTGATTGTCTGACCAAACATTCGTCATTTCAGTACGAGAGTAGCGGGGAATCATTTTCCCTCCTATGGTTCATTTATATATCAAGGATACTAATTCTAGGCGGTGTGTCTAGGAAACTAAAGCGAGCCGATATCCGTTCTGAAATGAGCTCCTTCAAAGGTTATTCGATTGACGTTGTCATAGGTTATTTCACGAGCATCTTCCAAAGTTGTGGCAGTTCCCACTACACAAAGCACTCGTCCACCTGCTGTGATTAGATTATTGTCTTCGTCTCTGTCGGCTCCGGCGAGAAATACCTGGACGTTGTCATCAGTATCTTCAATACCGGAAATTAAATGACCGGTAGTATAGGAATTCGGATAGCCTGCTGATGCCATTATGACACCAACGGAGTACTCGTTACTCCATTCAGGATGTATGTCATTCAAAGTCTGGTTCGCAACAGCCTCAACGATGTCGATTAGGTCACTTTTCAACCGAGGCATCAGAGCCTCGGTCTCAGGATCACCGAAACGGGCGTTGATCTCAACGACTCTAGGGCCACTACTGGTCAGCATCATGCCGGGATAAATAGTTCCCTGATAAGTGAGTCCCTCAGCAGCCATCGCTGAAACCAATTTTTCAGTAACTGCCGTCTCAATAAAGTCTTGCTGTGTTTTTTTGAGATGTGGTGGAGAGGAATACACCCCCATACCCCCGGTATTCGGGCCTTTATTCTCGTCAAAGACAGGCTTGTGGTCACAAGAGAAAGGCATGTGCCGCACTGTAATACCGTCTGTAAAGGCATGCGCTGAGGTCTCCCATCCATACATGCGCTCCTCAACTACGATTTGTGATCCTGCACTGCCGAATCGAAGCTCTGTTAACGATTCGTTGATCGCATAAATGGCCTCATCGATCGTGTCACAAACCGTGACACCTTTGCCTGCAGCTAAGCCATTGGCTTTTATGACGCATGGCCCGTTCAATGCGCGGACGTAATTAATCGCTCTCTCCGCTGAGTCGAAGGTCTGGGATTCGGCCGTATCGATCCCATGGTCTCGCATGAGAGTATTTGCGAATGATTTTGAGGTTTCTAATTGTGCTGCACTTTTACTCGGACCGAAAACTGGGATGTTCTCATTTCGCAAAACATCCGAGATTCCAAGTTCCAACGGGCCTTCTGGTCCAATTACCACAAGATCGACCTGTTTTTTCTGAACTATGTTTAATACCTGGGAAGGATCATCTAGTTCGGCCGAGGAAATATTCTCACCATAGATCTCTGTGCCAGGATTACCTGGGGCTATCCATAATTTTCCAAACCTCTGAGACTGAGATAATTTCCATGCAAGAGCATGCTCTCTGCCACCATTACCCATTAGAAGAATGTTCAAATGCTAATCCTTCCCTTCAGATAGGCCCGTGCCTGACCGCCGATCAATACGCGATTCGATGATAACTCACAGTATAAGATGCCACCTCGAGGTGATAATTGTTCCGCAACCATCTTCAATTTGCCAAGGCGTCCACTCCAGTATGGAGCCAGAAGGGTATGGACAGAGCCGGTAACCGGATCCTCGTCTATTCCTATGCCAGGGGCGAAGAAGCGTGAAACAAAATCGATATCGCCTCCAGGTGCCGTGACTACTAGTCCTCGCGCTTTTAGTTCGGCGATTGCAGCGAAATTGGGTTCCAAATCGAGCAGAGTTTGTTTGTCTTCAAAGACAGCCATCAGATCGAATTTCCCTTTAAACAGTAGCGATGGTTCGGCTCCAAGGCAGTCAGCGACAAGGTTGACGTTTTGCAATTGGCGAGGCGTATCGGCAGGGAAATCAAGATATATGATGTCGGCATCCATCGAAGCACGTAGTAATCCACTCGCGCTAGTGAACTCTACTGTATCGGAGGTGGTCCGATACCCCTCTTCGAATAATATAAATGCAGCAGCGAGGGTTGCATGTCCACACATCTCTACTTCAGACATGGGAGTAAACCAACGGATTGCGAAGGGCATTGATCCTAAGTTGACGAAAGCAGTTTCCGACAGATTGTTTTCTGCTGCGATAGATTGCATAGCCTCGGCGGGCAACGCTTCATCAAGTAGACATACCGCAGCTGGATTGCCTGAGAATAACGTATCAGTGAATGCGTCGACTTGGAAAATTCGAATTTCTTTCAAAATAGGGCCGTCAAATATTTATTCCCACTCGATCGTGCCTGGAGGTTTTGAAGTTATGTCATACACGACTCTATTCACTTCGGGTACCTCATTTGTAATTCTGTTACTGATGGCAGTCAGGAGTTCGTACGGCAATTTAGCCCAGTCAGCTGTCATAGCATCCTCGGCGGTTATACACCGGAGCGCGATCACATTTCCGTATGTTCGGAAATCACCCTGTACCCCTACAGATCTTGTATTAGTGAGGACCGCAAAAGATTGCCATAGTTCTGAAGCTGATCCGGATCGGATCAACTCATCTTGGAGTATGCTCTCGGCTCGTCTTAATATATCGAGCTTCTCTTCTGTTATATCACCTATGACTCTGATCGCTAATCCCGGCCCAGGGAAGGGCTGGCGGTCGATGATTTCAGGGCTGATACCCATTGCTCGACCTACATTACGAACTTCGTCTTTGAATAAATTCCGGAGCGGCTCAATCAAACGTAATTGCATGTCATCGGGGAGCCCTCCTACATTATGATGACTTTTGATTTTTACGGCTGCATCGTTACCAGTTCCCGCAGATTCAATTACGTCCGGATAGAGTGTCCCTTGGACCAGAAATTCCGCACCTTCGGACTGACTCGTTTCTCGTTCAAACACTCGTATGAATGTTTCACCGATGACAATACGTTTTGTTTCGGGGTCATTAATATCTTTTAGTTTTTCAAGGAACTGTTCTCGAGCCTCAACATGACGAAGTTTTATCCCCATATGTTCTCTGAATGTTTGGACGACTTGTTCCGCTTCGTTCTGTCGAAGGAGACCGTTGTCCACGAATATGCAGGTCAACTGATCGCCGATTGCCTCGTGAACGAGTGCCGCAGCAACGGCTGAATCCACGCCACCAGAAAGTCCGCAAATGACCTCAGCGTTTCCTACCAGCTCTCTTACCTGCTGGATAGTTTCGTCAATGAACGATTCAGGGTCCCATGTGCCGCGACATTTCACTATTTCAAAAAGAAAGTTGTGTAATAGTTGTGTGCCACCTGTTGTATGAACGACTTCAGGATGGAATTGTATCCCAAAACGGTTTATGTCATCCGTGAACGCGACGATGGGAGCATTTTCTGATTCTGCCAATATCCGGAACCCGTCCGGTAGTTTCAGTACATTGTCTCCATGTGACGCCCAAACCTCGAATGAACTGGGTAGTCCGTCGAACAATGGATGCTGTGCCCCAGTTTGGCTGATTATCGCTGAACCATATTCACGCTCATCGGCGGAAGAGACTTCCCCCCCAAACTGGTTAGCAAGTAGCTGCATACCGTAGCAAATTCCCAGTACAGGCAAGTCGCTATCAATGAGGTACGAGGGTAGGGATGGCGCAGCGCTGTCATAGACTGACGCAGGGCCTCCCGAAAGTACAAACCCTTTCACATCTAGGTGAGCGAAAGTTTCTGGTGAGGCATCCCACGCAATTAATTCTGAGTAAACGCCTGCCTCTCGGATACGCCGAACTATGAGCATGGAATACTGTGAGCCGTAGTCCAGAACGACGATTGATTCTTTTTTTTCGGAGGTATTGGCCATTTCGTCGTGCTCTTCCTTAGGCGCTCTAGAAAGTTATATTACTCCGTTACCCTTTAGCATGGTGGGACGGAGTTGAAACATGCCTACTATCGATGTCACCCAAACTCATGAAGTTATCGACGCACTGTTTGCCAATGAGGTGGTAGGTATTCCAACGGATACCGTGTACGGGCTAGCCGCGATGCCGAATCGTACAGCAATCAAGAGGATGATTGATTTAAAAAAAGGGCGAGACAAAGATCAGCCGATAGCTATTCTATTCTCTGAGCTGGAGAAACTTGAACAATACGGTGTTGATTTCAAAAAAATTCAATCTCTTGGAGTGTTTTGGCCAGGAGCTCTAACCGTAGTAACTTCTGCCAGTACACATCTTTTACCGATACCTGTTGTTACTGAGGAAGGGACCGTAGGCGTGCGTATCCCTGATAACGAGATCGCCATCCAAATCATCGAAAAATGTGGTGGAGTATTGGCAGTGTCCAGTGCGAACCATCATGGTGACAAGCCAGCCCTCAATGCATCGGAAGTCGCCCAACAATTTGGGGATGAACTATTGGTGGTAGACGGTGGAGTAAGCCCAGGTGGTACTGCATCGACCGTGGTTGATATGACTTCCGAAATTCCAACCGTCTTGCGCGAAGGTGAGATAAGTATCGAAGAGATAAAAAGATGTCTAAGCAAGGGCTGAATAACGAACCTCGCACAACCCCCTTTCTGCACTATGCGGAATGGTTTGAATTAGCTGAATCAATTGACCCACAGCCGCAGGCTGCTGCATTCGCCACCAGCAGTGCTGAAGCCATGCCATCGGTGCGTATGGTGCTTGTGAGACATTGGGGGGAAGAAGGATTCGATGTGTTTACTGATTTGCGGTCCGGCAAGAGTCGAGATATTTCATCCAACCCTCGTGCTGAATTGAACTGGCATTGGAAAGGATTGGGAGCTCAAGTGCGAGCGAGTGGCAGTGTGATATCTATTCCTTCTGCCGAAGTCGAACAGTATTGGAGTGGGCGGCCAAGAGAGAGTCAGATATCAGCTTCAGTATCTAATCAGTCAGCGCCGATCGAGGATAGGCTGGCGTTGGATCGGAATCGAGAAAAATTCGTCGAAACAATTAATGATGATGAGAACATCCTACTACCAGACAATTGGGGAGGGTTCCGCGTAGTTCCAGTTCGTTTTGAATTCTGGGTGCATGACGACCATCGTTTTCACCACAGAATTGAATACCGTACAACTTCTCAAGGTTGGAGAACTCAGATTCTCCAACCTTGAGTTCAGTAGTCGATTAAGTGGTACTGTAAACGAAATCGACTTAACGCTTTGGACAATGTATGAAGATTGCTATCGGTTCAGATCATGCGGGATTCGCGCTAAAAACCCTTCTTAAAAAATTGCTAGAGGATTTTGGTGATGAAGTGGAAGATTTTGGGACCGATAGTGAAGAGTCATGCGACTATCCCGATATTGCTTTCCCCTTAGGTGAATCAGTAGCCAGTGGCAACCATGATTTCGGTATCTTGATATGTTCAAATGGTGTCGGCCCCTCGATTGCAGCTAATAAGGTGCCAGGTATCCGCGCGGCGATTTGCCATGATGTCTTTGCCGCAAAGCGAGCAAAACAACACACGAATGTAAATGTTTTATGCCTAGGTGCTTGGTCGATTGGGCAGGGCCATGCGTCTGAAATAGTCAGTTCGTTCCGTAGTGCCGAATTCGAAGGTGGACGACACGAAAGACGACTTTCGAAAATCGATGATTTCGAACGAGAGCGGTAGAGCGTGCGTACAACAAGCATGTGTCGGCAGTAACTAAGTTCACGAGCAATGGGGACCTTCTCGCGACTAGCTCAATTCATTATCTCCATATTTAGACTGCTTTCTGCATTGGTTGTCTACTGGCTTCGGCTGTCACACCCGGAACACAAAGGCATGATAGAGAGCGAGACTGTCGGCGATTCAATCGAGATCATTCGTGATCCGAGCGGGGTCGCTCATGTGTTTGCTGAAACCAGCCAGGATGCTTTTTGGGGTAATGGTTTTGTTCATGCGCAGGACAGGCTTTGGCAGATGGAGACGTTTAGGAGATTTGCTCGTGGCCAACTTGCAGAATTAGCTGGTGAATCAGCATTCGAGTCAGATCTCTTAATGCGTAAGATTGGATTGCATCGGGTTGCGTCAGGGGACGTCAATTTGCTCGATAGTCAAGATCTTCAGCTGCTGGAAGCATATGTTCAAGGAGTTGCTGCAGGTGTGAATTCTCTTCGATCATTGCCACCAGAATTTCATCTGACAGGCACTAAATTCGACCCATGGTCGGTCGGAGATGTGATGATTACGGCTAGATTAATTCTTTTCAGCTTTGCTGGTAACTGGCGTACGGAATTAATTAGAGAGAAGCTACTAAGCACGATAGATCAAAAATATTGGGGGCTCTTTGAGCCAGTACATCCGGATGCATTTACTGCCTCCAAGTCCGATTATGCTCCTGGCGGGCGAGATGCCAAGGAGCGGCTACTTGAATCATATAACCAGGCAAAGCGATGGCTTCCGGTTTCAACTGGAGCCTCGAATGCGTGGACTACACAATCCATTCTTGACAACAAAACACAGATTTTACTAGCTGGCGACCCTCATGTGGAACTGAGATTGCCAGGCCTGTTTCATGTGTCACACATACGAGGAGGCGATTTCGAGGTCACTGGAGCCGGGATTGCGGGGATACCCGGGGTGTTAATGGGTCATAACGAATCAGTGGCTTGGTCGATTACAGCTGGCACTGCTGATGTAGCGGATTGCGTCATTGAGGAGGTGAGTACGAACGATGATGGAGATACGAAGCAACCCCTAATGTACTTAACGCCGGATGGGGCTGAGAAATTTAAATCATTCACTGAATTGATTGGAATCAAGCGGGACGGCCATATTGAATATGTAGAAGAAGCAATATTGGAGAGTAGGCATGGGCCCATTATCAGCCCACTTGATCAGGACGATTCTCGAATGATTGCGCTGAGTAGTACGGCTCTGACTCCATCTGATGTGGGGCATACATTTATTAGACTTATGCGAGCGACGACTGTTGAAGAATTGTCCGATGGCTTGAAAGACTGGCCGGGTACTACTTTCAATTTTGTTATGGCAGATACAGATGGAAATATTGGCTACCGGTTGGCTGGCAAAGTTTTTACCCATAAGCCTGGTGAAGGGTTATTTCCTCGGAACGGTTCGGAATCTCTTGGAATTTCACCTGTTCATCCGGCTGAAGTGATGCCAGCCATAATGAATCCTGCCGATCGGTCGATTGTCTCCGCAAATCAGGCCGCTGGCAGTGTGCTGGAACTCGGAGAAGATTGGGCTGAGCCCCGACGAGCAGAGCGAATTCAGGAATTACTCGACTCAGCAGAAGTCCATTCGCCACAATTATTTAAGCAAATTCAGTGCGACCAATTTTCGGCTAACTTGGTAGCGTTGCGTGATATTTTGCTTCCGTTCGTTCGCAACGAACAATGTTTATCGATAATGAATTCGTGGGATGGTTCTCTCGCGACCTCAAAGTCCGGTGGATCCCTTCTGAGTTACGTTTCTGCAGCAATTGCGAAAGAACTGAGCGAGCGTATTACGAGTGAGTATGCGGAGTTATTACGAGGCCAGATTGATTTGAACGGCGATGGATACACGTCGTTTTCCACGCGTAATCAAGGATGGGTCGTCACCGCAGTTAGCGATCCAAACATGCCGTGGTTTCGTGATCAGGACGACTACGAGGCAGTGATAGCAAGGGCTCTCGATGTCGGAAAGAGTAAGTTCGAACTATCTTCAAATGAAACTGACTGGTTTTCCACATTTCAACCCAGGCACTCTCTTTACGCCATACCGATCGTTGGGCGACTCTGGTCTTCGAGTACCACGGGATTCGGCGGGGATATTAATACGGTGTCACAAGGCGCGTACAAGGAGGTCGGGAATACGCGAGAGGTGATTGTTACCGCGGGATATCGTCAGGTGTTAACTGTTGACTGCTGGGATGAGTCGGAATTCTCAATCCCGACAGGGATATCGGGAATCCCCGGCCATCCGAACTATTTGGACTTGTCCCAGGAATTCTCCGACGGGGAATATCGGCCACTACTGTGGCGCGAATCTTCAATTAGAGAAGCGATGGTATCTAGACTACTTATTACTAGGGGATAGAGGCTTTTGAAAGGAATATCCATGGATTTAGAGAAACGAATGGAGAGCTATCGACAAATCCTTGAAAATGAGATGCAGGATATCGTTTCCAAAGATGGGCAACTATATGATTGGATGCGCTATCACCTCGGTTGGGTGGATCGATTTGGCTCACCCAGCTCAGGCTCACCTGGAAAA
>DEAP01000043.1 GCA_002348225.1 Dehalococcoidia bacterium UBA2979 | reverse complement strand
GGCCGCAGTTGCCGTTATGCTCGCTAGAGATGAAGCAAGAAACTTCACAGCTTGCCTCTTCCCATGCGACGGCGGGACTATGCCATACTAGATTGCTGCAATGGCAAGCGAGCTAGTCGAAGAATTCCACTCACTCATACCTGGAACTAGTGACGACCCATACGCGACCTTCAAAAGACTCCGCGACAATGCGGTTTTCTATAGTGATGTAATCGATGGGTGGGTAGTGAGCCGATGGAGTGATGTATCTAGGGCTCTACAGGACACAGAATATTTCACTCCTATGGAAGCTGGATCCGGAAGTTCGGGAATTTATGGCCGGACTATTCTCCATATGTCAGGAGAAGAACATAGAAAGAAGTCAGCGATTCTCGCCCGACGCCTCCGAAGCCCCAAAAGGCTCGGCGGCGATATTGGAGAATTGATTCGGCACATCGTGAAAGCATCTGGAAACGCGCTTCCTAGAAACCCAGAACCGGCCGATGTTAAAGAACTGTTCACCTCGGTCATTCCGTTGGAAGTGATCGGGGAGCTTATGACGATGCGAGAAGCTACAGCATTTCCTGATTGGTACCACCAGATCGTCGCAGCAAGCGTTTCCAACGTAACCGGCGATCCAGCTATTCACCAGCGCGGTGTTGAGGCGCGCGAAGATCTCTTCGCATGGCTTGAACCAGAAATAATCCAGAAAAGAGAATGCCCGACAGAAGACCTATTCTCTGACCTGTGCACGATCGAATATGAGCAGGAAAGACTATCGAATAGCGAGATCAAGTCATTTTGCGCGTTTCTCCTTTCTGCCGGTATAGAAACAACAGATCGGGCGCTCGTGAACTTATATCGGGAACTCATTCTTTGGCCAGAACAGTGGAACAAGCTGCAGGAAAACCATGACCTCATCCCTTCAGCTGTAGCTGAGATTCTCCGGTTCCGTCCTCCTGTGCAAGGAGCAGTAAGAAAAACACGTCAGAAAGCTGAACTAGGCGAAGTGCAAATTCCTGAGGGGGCAAAGGTGATGTGTCTTCTTGGCGCAGCAAATCACGACCAGAGTATCTTTGAAAATGCAGACCAATTCAAAGTTGATAGATTTTCCGATAATCAGCGTGCCCAATTCACGCCTGCTGGAGACAATAGAGCATTCGGTGGCGGGTCCCACTACTGCACTGGTTCGCTGGTAGCAAAGCTCGAAATGGAAGAATCACTCCGGTACGTACTTGAGAATTTTTCAGAGATCGAATTTTCTGGCCCCATTCCCAAAGAAGTTGGCTTTTACCTCCGGTCATCGGAGTCGCTCAACCTCATCCTTCACCCCAAAGAAACCAATGTTTAAACTCGGTCCCCCAGTCCAGATAGCATATGCCGTTAACGACGCCCGAGAAGCGGCAAGTCAATGGGCAGAAAATTTCGGAGCAGGGCCATTCTTTTTGGCTGAACATATTCCAGTCTCTAACGTTATTCACCGAGGGAATCCCGCAGTCTTTGACCACACTTCTGCCTACGGGCAGTGGGGAGAGATAATGGTCGAACTCGTCCAAGACCATGGCGAAGGCCCATCAGCTATACGCGACCTTTACGCTCCTGGAGAAACAGGATTGCACCATGTTGCATATTTCGTCGATGACCTTGATACGGCAACTACAGAACTAGCAAAACGCGGATTTCCTCTAGCCATGTCGGCGGAAGCCCGCGGGGATACTCGATTTCATTTTGTCGACGCAGTTTCGAGTCTGGGCCATTTCCTTGAACTTTATGAACCGAGCTCAGCGCTCCAGTCCTTTTATCAGAAGGTGCGTGATGCATCCGAAGGTTGGGACGGGTCGGATCCGATTCGCGCTCGATGAACTAACTGCTGCCGGCTGCAGGCCTGCCACCAAACCGTGAGCGGTCGGCGTTAACTGGATCACTGATCTTTTCCACGTCTGCCTTCCAACCCCAAGCGCTAATGATTGAAAGTTCAGTAAAGCGCCAACGCCCATCTTCCTCGAGCTGAAGGCGTCCTTCATATCTGCCACCTTGGACTCCCACAGGTCGGGTAGTGGTAAAATAAGCACTTAACGTTGCCGTTGATGCTGTCTCATCAACCACTATCGAAATATTAGATGTCGTATGGCCGCCAGCAATGATCGATCGTTTAGATCGGTAACGCTCATACAGGGGGGCGATAGCTTCTTTGCCTTCAAAGTGCATATCTTTCCCATCAGGAGGAAAATTGAGTACATCAAGAACGGCACTCTCAGAAAACGTATCAAGAATATCTTCTTCATATCCGGTGTCAGCCCCATACAAGTATTGGTTAAAAGTGTGAATGATTTCTTCACGGGCACGAAGACCCTGCACTTCTGCCTCTAACGCCCGTATCCGATTCTCTAAATCGCCACTCATTAGAGTGTCTCCATTTCCCATCCCTCTGGTGGTTCCGTGATGTTGCGTGTGGGCTTCACTAGGCGGGGGTGGTGCTCCTTCCCTCGTAACTGGGATTCAAGCAGTGTGCCATCGTAGGTGATCCATTCTTGTGGATCGAGTTCGATAATGACCCTCCCTGGAGTGTCTAATCGTCGGCTAAATTCCGCATTTGCCGCAGCATCTCCGGCGCGTAGTCGGGCCGCAAGCATCGGATAAAACCATTCTTTAATTTCTGCGTTGTTTTCGTGGACAGTAGCAAGCGTTTTCGCAGTTGTTGTTATATCACCACCGAGCCAGGTTCCT
>DEAP01000084.1 GCA_002348225.1 Dehalococcoidia bacterium UBA2979 | reverse complement strand
TTTTGGTTTCAACTTTATGTGATGAAAGATAGACGCTTCGTAGAGTCGCTGATAGACAGGGCAAAAAAGGCAAATTGCAGTGCGCTGGTACTTACGCTTGATCTCCAGATACTGGGACAGCGGCATAAAGATATTAAAAATCAGCTTGGTGCTCCGCCTCGCCTGACCATCAAGAATGTAGTTAATATGATGACGAAGCCTCGCTGGTGCATGGGTATGCTTACGACTCGAAGACATCAGTTTGGCAATATCGTCGGTCATGCAGACGGCGTGGATGACCTTTCATCACTGTCTTCCTGGTCCGCGGAGCAACTTGATCCCAGTTTGAACTGGGACGACATAGAATGGATTAAGGAACGTTGGGGAGGTCCATTGATATTAAAGGGGATAATGGATCCTCTCGATGCAAGGCACGCTTTAGATTCGGGGGCAGATGCGTTAATAGTTTCAAATCACGGTGGTCGTCAGCTTGATGGAGCTCCTGCGACTCTCGAAGTCCTTCCCACCATCGTGGCTGAAGTGGGTGACCGCATCTCAGTTTTTATGGATGGTGGGATCCGTTCGGGCCAGGATGTATATAAAGCGGTTGCGTTGGGCGCAGAGGCCTGTTTCATAGGCAAGGCATTTCTCAATGGACTGGGTGCGATGGGTAAAGCAGGGGTAACGCGCTGCCTTGAATTAATATTGAATGAATTGGATTTGACGATGGCTTTCTGCGGGTATCGTGACATCAACGATGTTGATAGTCGTACACTTTGGCAAAATGTAGAAAAGGGATCCAAAAGTTAAGGATGTTTTATGGCTAGTTTTTCTGAAACAGCGAGCGCGTTTGTAAAGATGGCGCATGAGATAGTTTGGTGTAACGTGGCCACTATTGATAAGAAGGGCAGGCCGCGTTCCAGGGTGCTGCATCCAATTTGGGAATTGAAAGGTGAAGAGCTAGTTGGCTGGATTGCAACAGGACCTACCCGAACCAAAAAAGAACATCTTCGCATCAGTGCTTATGTCTCATGTAACTATTGGACTAAAAATCAGGACACCTGTTTGGCAGAGTGTCATGCAAGCTGGGTTGAAGAGCCAGAGGCAAAGCAGGTGATTTGGGATAAATTCGTGAATGGACCTGCCCCTGTGGGTTATGATCCTAGTATGATTCCCGGTTGGGAGTCAGCCGCTTCAGAAAACTTTGCGGGTCTCAGATTGGATCCCTGGCGGCTAAGAGTTATGCCTGGCTCGGTCATGTTGGCCGGATCGGGTGAGACATTGGTTTGGGAAGATAATAATGATTAAGGGGAATTTAAATTGGGAATAAATACAGATCTGTTTGATTTAACCGGGCAAGTCGCTCTGTTGACGGGCGCTTCAAAGGGCATGGGCAAGTCGATGGCAATGGCCCTGGCAGAACACGGAAGCAAAGTGGTTGTTTCGAGTCGGAAACTCGACCAATGTGAGGAGACCGCAAAAGAGATTAACGATGCTTGTGGAGAGGAACGGGCAATCGCCATTGCTTGTAACATTGGCTATAAAGAACAGCTTCAGTCACTCGTCGACGAAACTAAAGAGCGTTTAGGTCCTATTGATACGTTGATTGCCAATGCTGGAGTGAATCCTTTCTATGGTTCTATGTCTGATATCCCTGACGAGGCATTTGACAAGACCATGAATTCCAATGTCCGTTCCAATCACTGGCTCTGCCAGATGGTGTCCAAGGACATGCTGGAAAAAGGAAGCGGTTCCATAATGATTACATCGAGTACTGGGGCTTTTTCTCCTTCCGAGACACTAGGCACCTACAATATTTCAAAGTTGGCAGACATTGCCTTAGTAAGAAATCTGGCAGCCGAGTGGGGGCCCAAAGGGGTTCGCGTTAATGCCTTGTGTCCTGGTTTAATCAAGACAGACTTCGCCAAAGCATTATGGGACAACCCTGAAGCGGCAGCTCGAGTGACCGAGCAGACTCCCATGCGACGATTTGGTGAATCCGATGACTTCAAGGGTATCGCGGTGTTTATAGCCTCGGAAGCCAGTTCCTACGTGACTGGTCAGGCCCTAACTGTATGTGGTGGAACCCACATGTGGCGATAACGAGTTTGTGTCGGATTTTCAGTGGAAAGAAGCTGAGGAGGGTTATCAGCTAGAACCTGATATGGTTGGCGTTACCACGGATTACCAGCAGGAGAAATTAACTACCTGTGGAATCGATCCAGATGTTTTTGCCGGCGTAGCTGATCCCTCATTCTTCATCGGAATAGCCATTCAGGCTGGCGTGAACAGCGGTATTTCTGCAGAGGGCGCCGTCAATATGGTGCAGTCACTGGAAGTCATCCGTCCTGCTCTTCTTGACGAACTGCTGTTAGTTGAGGGGCGTATAGAGTCTGTTCAGGAGGTTGCACGTGGTGAGCGTGTTGAGACACACGTTTGGTTTTCCGACCAGGAAGGACAGGTGATTCTGCGAGCAAATCGAGTTTCTCTGAGACCGAAACCCAATTCTTTGGAGAAAGGCGGTGCTGGTGTTCGACCTGAGCCCGTTATCAAAGACGTTTCTGTACTTAATCAAAAGAAAGGTTTTCAGCTGACTCCTGATATCGTCAGGAATTACAGTTCGGAAGGTAACTCAATTCATTATGATGAGTCGGCGGCGAGAGCCGGAGGGTTTCGGGCTCCCATAATAGGCGGAGGCATGGGGGTTCACTATCTGATGGCAGATCTCTGGGCCTCGCAGTCGCCTGATAGTGTTGCCTGTAATATCTATTTCAGGCGACCCATCTTCTGGGACGATCTGATTAGCGTTGGGGTAGACGAATCGGATACAGCCTTTGGTTTACTTAAGAGAGACCCGGGATCCGAACCGTCAGTAAAAGTTGGTACTGAAATG
>DEAP01000097.1 GCA_002348225.1 Dehalococcoidia bacterium UBA2979 | reverse complement strand
CCTTAGCACTGCTAGCGATGTTCTACTGGGACAATTTGGTTTTGACTATGACGTTGAGCGAACTGCACTGCCGGACGGGAATGTGTTCGCTCCGGAGAACACCAGTATTTGGTTTGTGAAGGTTGGTACTGGTGCAACCCGAATTGAGATACTCGTACCGCGAGATGATATTAGCGGGATAGCCCGTTTTCTGAGTAAGAATGGGCCCGGACTACATCATATTGGATATTCCAGTACCTCGGTACCGAATGACATGAAAAAATTAGTGGAGGCAGGATTAGACTTTATCGATTTTGGTACGCCCACGGACGAACTTACAGCAGCATTCTTCCATCCAAAAACAGCTGCTGGTATCCTTCATGAAATCGTCCCTGATCGGGGATTGCATGGTTGATAGCAGACGATAAATACCTCTAGCGGCAGGCGGGATTGATGTTCGGACGAAGGCACAAGCAACGAGATCAAAAGACCTTAATCAGAGAGATGACTCGACTTGTGGGAGCTCAGCATGTGCTCTATGAAGATGCTGATCTTATTGGCTATGAATATGACGCGACCATCGAGAGAGCACGACCCGAGATAGTAGTGTTGCCTGCAAATAAAGAACAGGTGGCGGAGGTCGTTGCGATTTGTCGAGACTACGACCGGCCGATCGTGCCTCGAGGCTCAGGATCGGGTTTGTCAGGAGGAGCTGTTCCTGTTAAAGGTGGAGTAGTTATTGTCCTCACGCGACTCAATGAAATAATCACGATCGATACTGCAAACCAGATGGCGATAGTACAACCAGGTGTCATCAATCTGCATCTACAGGAGGCATTGGCCAGTCATGGTTACACGTACGCGCCGGATCCATCGTCACAGCGGATTTGTACTTTGGGAGGAAACGTTGCTAACAACAGCGGAGGTCCTCATACTCTTGCGCACGGAAGCACTGTGAACCATATTCTCGAACTCGAGGTAGTGCTGCCAAGTGGAGAGCTGACGAAACTAGGTAGCAAGGTGATCGACGCTCCGGGCCCAGATCTCAGAGGTTTGTTCACGGGTAGTGAAGGCACACTGGGGATCGTTACTGAAATGACCGTACAAATCATTCCCCTGCCTGAATCTGTCGTCACCATGGTGGCAATATTTGATTCTGTTCGTGAAGCCTGTGAGGCAGTATCGGCAATAATTCGCAGAGGTGTGATCCCAGTCGCGTTAGAAATGTTAGATCAAGAAATAATAAAAATTGTTGAACCTCGCGTCAACGCAGGTTATCCGCTAGATGCTGGCGCGGTACTACTCATTGAAGTCGAAGGATTGAAAGACTCTGTTGACACCGACTCTCAGCTTGTTACTGACGCCTGTAAGGACTCTGGTGCAAGAGAAGTACGTGTTGCGGAGACCGAGGGCGAACGAGAAAAACTCTGGGAGGGACGAAAGGGCGCGATAGGAGCTATCGGTGCTGCATATCCAGCATATTATCTGCTAGATGGCGTGGTTCCTAGGACCAAGTTGCCCCAAGTGATGGAAGATGTTCTCGAAGTGGCTCGAAGCTACGGTTTCCGATGTGCCAACATGTTCCATGCTGGAGATGGGAATCTGCATCCAGCGTTGATGTTTGACCCGAATGACGCCGGAGTGCTTGATAAAGTACTCGATTGCGCAGGTGAAATTATGCGTTTGTGCGTCGAATCTGGAGGAGCGATTACGGGTGAGCATGGAGTTGGTCTTGAGAAAAGATCGTTTATGGAGTGGATATATTCAGAGAATGATCTCAGAGCGATGGAGAACATTAGGACAGCCTTCGGACCTGCAGATCTATTCAATCCTTGTAAGATTCTTCCGAATGGCCATGGATGCGCCGTGGGACATGCTGCCGAGATTAGCCAAATGATTTCTAGTGACACCGATAAGGCTGGTCTCTACGTTTAACTGTAAGATTTGGTTCTGAGGTTCATATGAGCGATCAAAAGATTCAAACTGCCTTCCAGGCATTTCATGAATTTCATCCGACAACTTCTGGTGATCTGATCGATGGAAGCCAGCCAGAATGTTGGATAGCACCTTCGTCAGTAGAGGAGGCCTCAAAGGCAGTTAAAACTGCGTATGCATTATCGATGCCAATTGTGATCGTGGGTTCAGGTACTGCTCTTTCACTGGGTGCACCTGTTTCACAGCCCTTTATCGTGCTCGAGACTAAAAATCTAAACCAAATAGTTGAATATGTGCCTGAGGATTTGACCATTACTGTAGGTGCGGGAATGTCACTTGCGGGATTACAAGCCGTTCTCTCCGAAAATGGCCAGTATCTGCCAGTCAATCCCGCTCCGTCTGATGAAGTGTCTATTGGTGGTGCCCTTGCCACTGGAATGGTAGGCCCGTGGCGCGGAAACGTACCCTCAATCCGTGACTTAATAATAGGTGCCACTACGATCCAAGGGGATGGAACTCTGGTCAAGTCAGGTGGCCGGGTGGTCAAGAATGTGACTGGATACGATCTTCACAGACTCCATGTTGGTGCCCTCGGCACCTTGGGTATCGTTGCAGAGACGACGTTCAAGGTAGTCCCGTTGCCGGCAGTGAGTGAAATAGTTATTACGGCAGTGTCGTCGGAGGAAGAGGCTATTGCAATCGGAACTGAACTCCGGAGAATTGGACTTGCAATCCGTGCGCTGACCCTACTTTCTGAGGAAGTAAGTTTGCTTTTGGGAGTAGATGAAAGTCCCCATCTTTTGATCGACTTTGCTGGCAGTAAATCTGCAGTGGAATTTTCGAAGAAACAATTGGAAGCAATGAGTGCATCCTCTCCTAGACTGCTCGACGCCTCATTTTACAGACAGCTGCGGAGGATCTTCGCTGGTGAGAATCGAATGATTGTCAGAATCGGGGTACTTATCACCGCGGTATCGCCGGTGATGAAGTGGATGCACGCACACGACATGGCCGCGTATAGCAACATTTCCGCCGGACATATCATGGCCGAATTGCCAAGATCAGATGAAATTTCGGAAAGCACTGTTCTTGACCTGCTTAGGGAGTTGCGTGATTTATCGGAATCGTATGCCGGCTACCTTATACTGGAGAGAGCACCAGAATCTATCAGACAAGCCTTTGTGCCACTGATAGATACCAACTCCGCTCTAACAGCGGAACTTGCGAGGTCACTAGATCCTCGGCGATTACTAAATACTGGACGATTCGAGGGTTCCTGATGTCAAGATTACAATTTGTTGGCCCAGATACTCCCTCCACCGAAGATCTGCAGAATTGTGTCCATTGTGGGTTCTGTTTGCCGACCTGTCCTACCTACGTGGCCACGGGACACGAACTGGAATCCCCTCGCGGAAGGTTACATTTAATTGCCGGCATCAAGGAAGGTCGAGTAGAAGCGAATACCAACACCATCGAGCACATTGACCGTTGTCTACAGTGTCGAGCCTGTGAGACTGCGTGCCCTTCCGCAGTCCCATATGGAAGGATTATGGAGGATGCTCGGGCTTCGATCATGGCAAACACGGGTAACGAGAAACCACTGAAGTGGCAGCTAAGATCATGGGCTTTGAGGAATGTACTTGCTCGCCGCAAGGTTCTTCGAATATCACTAACACTGGGGCGGTTATATTCCCTCTCGGGGCTGCAAAAATTGATTCGCGGTCGTCTTAAAATGATTTTGCCTTACCAGTTACGGCGGCTTGAAAATTCATTACCAGCCCTCTCCGAGAAACCATTCCGTGCAAATGGAGTGCTAGTACGAGGTACTGAGCCCGCCCGTAAAGTCGCATTTTTGACTGGATGTATCCATGGTGAGTTGTATCCTGAAATGCATCGCTCCACACTGACGGTTCTAGAACATCTTGGCTGTGAGGTCGTAGCACCCGCTGCTCAAGTTTGCTGCGGAGCTCTCCATACTCACGCGGGTGACGCAGAGGCTGCACGAGCTTTAGCAAGAACTAATATTGATGTTTTCGCTGAGCAAAGTGTCGACGTAATCCTTGTGAACGCCGCCGGTTGTGGATCGGCTATGAAAGAGTACGGTCGACTTCTGAGACATGATCCTGCGTGGGCCGAAAAAGCGGGACGATTTTCAGACAAAGTTCAGGATATTCTCGAATTTGTGGCAGGTGAAAATTTTTCGAAGAATTTAGGCCGAGTCGAGGAAGTCGTGACATTGCAAGATGCCTGTCATCTTGCACACGCTCAGAAAGAGAAAGCGGCACCGAGGGCAATTCTGTCCGCGATACCTGGAGTTCGTTTTGTCGAAATGAAGACACCTGACAGATGTTGTGGCTCCGCTGGTATCTACTCTATCGTCCAGCCGAGTCTCTCGGCTCAAGTGCTAGATTCAAAACTAGCCGATATATATTCTGTGGAAGCAGATGTAGTATGCACTGCTAATCCAGGCTGTACGCTCCAACTAGAGGCGGGGTTCCGTCGTGACTCAAGTTCAATAGAGGTGGTTCATGTGATCGAGATATTGGCTCC
>DEAP01000048.1 GCA_002348225.1 Dehalococcoidia bacterium UBA2979 | reverse complement strand
TTGCAAACTGGTGGGAAGTAGATGGGAATCTTGTTACTGGCCAGAATCAAAATGCTGCGCCTATGGTCGCTAGGGAAGTCATGCAGCTACTTGCAAACAAGTAATTCTTTTTTCGACGGTTAAATGCCAACCTCTTAAGAACTTTTTGGTTAACTTCTAATCTTCGTCAGACTCCTTGGCGCCTTCCTGAATAGCTGAGACGACAGAAGAGTCTGCCAAGGTTGTAGTATCTCCAAGGTCACGGCCTTCCGCCACGTCTCGAAGAAGTCTCCGCATAATTTTTCCTGAACGTGTTTTAGGTAGGTCTGGAACAAGAAAGACTGCTCTGGGTCGCGCTATCGGCCCAAGTTTCGTAGCGACATGAGCCCGTATCTCTTGACGAAGTTCGTCTGTAGAATCAAATCCCCCACGAAGAATGACATAGCCTATGATTGCTTGTCCTGTCGTCTCATCGGTTGCCCCAACGACAGCCGCTTCTGCAACACTTGGGTGATCAACTAAAGCAGATTCTACCTCAGCAGTTGAGATCCTATGCCCTGAGACATTCATCACATCATCAACTCTCCCTAAAAGCCATAAGTAACCATCATCATCTACTTTCGCTCCATCACCAGCGAAATATCTACCTTCGTATGTACTCCAGTAGGTATCAAGGTAACGCTGTGGGTCACCCCAAATTCCCCTTAACATCGAAGGCCAGGGATGTGTGATAGTGAGATACCCACCGCCTTGCGTGACCTTTTTCCCGTCATCGTCAACAACTTCTACATACACGCCCGGAATCGCAAAACATGCAGATCCTGGTTTCGTAGTTGTGACACCTGGAAGTGGGGTAATCATGTTGCCTCCTGTCTCTGTCTGCCACCATGTATCAACTATCGGGGTCTGAGATCCACCAATATTTTCGTGATACCACATCCATGCTTCAGGATTTATTGGCTCACCGACAGTTCCAAGAACACGAAGGCTGCTCAGATTATGTTTCCTGACCTCTTCACTCCCCCATTTCATAAAGGTTCGAATAGCAGTTGGAGCTGTGTAAAGCTGTGTTACACCATATCTATCGATAATGTCCCATAACCTATCCTTTGACCACGTAGACCTATCTCCTGACCCTCTGAGTTCTTGTCGTGGAGTATCCGGTGTTCCCTCATACATCACGGAGGTGCACCCATTCGCTAAAGGGCCATACACGATATAGCTATGGCCTGTAACCCAACCAATATCAGCAGCACACCAATACACATCACTTTCGGGGTGGATATCAAAAACATACTTGTGGGTGAACGCTACCTGGGTGAGGTAGCCTCCGGTGGTGTGCATAATACCCTTTGGCTTTGCGGTAGTGCCCGATGTGTATAGCAGATAAAGAAGTTGTTCACTGTCCATAGGTGGGGCTGGGCAATTGGCTGATGCTTCCAGCATTAATTCATGCCACCAGTGGTCTCGCCCTTGGACCATCGTGACAGGTGAATCGCAACGGTTTACAACGACTACATTTTTTACTGTGTCGGCACCATTCTCGAGGGCTGCATCTACATTTACTTTCAAGGGTGAGGGTTCACCTCGCCTATATCCGGCGTCTGCTGTGATGATAAGCTTGGCATCAGCATCTTCACATCTATCAATGATGGCGTCAGGACTAAAGCCTCCAAAGATAACAGAGTGGGCGACACCGATTCGGGCGCATGCAAGCATGGCTATTGGTAGCTCTAAAATCATAGGCATGTATATTGCTACTCGGTCGGATTTCTGCAGTCCTAAATCCTTTAGGACGTTGGCAAATTTGGAGACTTCATCAAGAAGCTCTTTATAAGTTATCGACTTTGTATCCCCGGGTTCACCTTCCCAGTGAAATGCTACTTTTTCTCCGTTGCCGCTCTCGATGTGCCGATCAAGACAATTGTACGTGATATTTAGTTCCCCTCCAAGAAACCACTTTGCATATGGAAGGTCCCATTCTAGAGTTGTGTGGAAGTCCTGAGACCATGTGAGTAGCTCTCGTGCTTGACGAGCCCAGAATGCTTCGTAGTCGGCATCTGCTTCCTCATATAAAGTCTGGTCCGCCGTTAGGGCGCCTCTTTGAAAAGCTTCAGATGGTGGAAATGAGCGATTCTCAGTATAAAACTCTTCAATAGCTTGATTGGACACTGTGCCCCCTTTGATGACTTATTGATGAGAATACCCTTTGCAAAGAACACGGGCCAAAATCTCTTACCGGATTAATTCAAGGCTATATCTTCCATTCAATAACGGTAAACCCTCCCAGCCCATTGGGATCAAGTAGAGCTTCAGCTTCAGTTGCTCTACTTCGTGCAGCTAATGCTTCAACGTTTGGATTTGATGCATTTTCGAACCATACTCGTTTTCCTTCTTCAACGAGGTCCGAAATTCCAAGTGATTGCAACCACTCGTGTTGGGACTGAATAGAATCCGGAGTCCGTACGGAACTTATTTGGTTAAGATCTACATCAGTCGTTATGTCTTGACTACCTGGTTCGACCAGTGGACTTTCACCTGTACCATGACCCCTATATGTTCGGAGCCACTTATGATTTGCCGCTGCGGGAAATGACGGAAGAGCATAGTCGATTACTACTACTCTGCCAGATTCGATTAAACCAAGTGCATCACTCAGCCAACGGCGAGCCATAGTCTGGTATGGAATTCGGGTACCCGAGCTTTGAGCGATACCGAATACATCGTTCAGATCTTCATCAGCTTTGATGAGCACTTCGTGAAATAACCCATTACTAGATCCGACACATACCTGAGACCACTCACCGGCTTGTTCACTCTCGTATATATCAAAGGGGAGATTATCTAGTAACTCATTTGCAAAAATAACACCTGAAACATTTTTATCTGGAAGTTGATCGGACGATTGCACACCCTCTGGGTGTTGAGACCGCTGAAGTGCGCTCTTTTCTACTGCTATATACCTGAGGGCCTTCTGGCAGTCTGGCTGCGCCTTTAGGACTGATCTTGCAAGAGTTCCTGGGCCAGCTCCGGCTTCAATGAAATAGAAGGGGTCAGGGTTTCCTAGTTCTTTCCACCATTTATCTACTGCATTCGCTATTAGCTTTCCAAAAAGTGGACCTGTTTCTGGACTAGTTATAAAATCCTTTCTTCTTCCTGCTCCTCCACTTGCATAAAATCCTAATGAAGGGTGATAGAGGGCTAATTCCATGAATCTACTAAATGGCATCGCTCCATTTAAGGTAATTTCTTGGGCTATTTCTTCATGAAGGTTCATCGTAGATATATACGCATACGCTTTGAATATCGTCAATTACGATAAAGAATCATCCGCCAAATGCTATGAGACTGACATCAGTGAAATGGGTGACAATTCCGGGTGCGACTCCGAAGGCAATAGTGGTACCTGCTGGCAACACTAGAGCAGCTAAGAGCGAAACAGGAACTTTTACTTCTCCTTCAAGTGCTTCATGAGGGTCTTCGACCCACATTCGCATAGCTATCTTTCCGTAGTACCCAAAGGCAATGACAGCGTTGATCGCAGCTACTACAGCCAATCCATATCCCCAATTTGTTCCGGCACTGGTAAGCGAAGTAAATACTGAGAATTTTGCGTACCAACCTCCCAATGGAGGTATGCCTGCGAGTGATGCTAGGAAAACTGTCATTACTATCGCGAGGCTTGGAGATGTCCGAAATAATCCGTTGTAGCTTTCGAGATCAGCCGTTTTGGTTTTTCTAGAAACGGCAAGGATTATTCCGAACGCCCCAATATTCATTGCTGCGTAGATCACAAGATAGGTGACAACAGCAGAAACGGCTTTGTCGGCTATTGCTGGACCTTCCCCC
>DEAP01000072.1 GCA_002348225.1 Dehalococcoidia bacterium UBA2979 | reverse complement strand
GGTGGTAGTAAGACTAATATCCAGATAGCAATACGAGCCGACTGAAATACCTCGCTACCCAAACCCATGATGTCCTTGAAAATCCAGCTGGATAAGGTCTGACTTAGGGCCAAAACCAGCAACGGGATCAAAGTGAACATCCCAACAGCTATCGAAAATATCTGGATCTGTTTCGCTGGTTCCTTCAGCCCAAACAGAGTGAGCACCGTGGGCTGGATACCGTTAGCAGGGATAGACAAAATAGAAAAAATCCCGAAAGCCACGGTAAAGGCAGCTATTGCAATTTCAGGATCGGCACTGCGACTCATGGCAAAATTAACCAATGGCAAGGTAACGGAAGGAAGTAATGCGGCGAATAATAAGGGAACAAAAAATGCTAATAATGTCCGCTGCTTGAGGACAGTCCCGGTCGCTTCTTCGTCTCGTGATCTAGTGATCCATAATCCGATGATAGCTACACCTGATTCAGCAAGAACCCCAATTGATACGGCCCATGCACCAATCTGTGCGTTGAGCTCTGGCTTTACCAAATAGAGGGTCAAAGACACTATGGTTACTGAGACTAGGCCGACCAGTGCACCAATCCAGAGGAGAATAGATTTCTCACGTCTGAGTGCGATACCGTATAGATGTCCACGAATAACGGAAAATATACCCCAAACGACCAGTATCTTTAACGTAAGTGATGCTTGGTTCTTTAACTCGTCGCTCGGACTGAATAACTGATTTAGAAAAAAAGAACCTATGGGCGTAAAGGCCAATAGCGCAATGAGTATCCCCACGGTGGCAGCACATAATAGGGAAAACATCGACACCGACTGACGAGATTCTCTGTCTTCTGTAAAAACAACGGTGAGGGCTTGTATCCTCAGTCGCGGGAGCGACACAAAAAATGCAACGGATAAACCGAGTGAATATCCAGCTATAGCTAACTCTGGCTCTGTGGTGCGTGCCATAAAGGCAAGTATTATTGGCATGATCCACTCATGAGCCGACACGTTTACTGCGGCCGGCCCTAGTAGCCGCAGAGCTCGCACCAAAAACTTTTTATCTTTGGACTTGGAATCAGTATGCACGTGGTCTCCTCCATACCAAACGGCAGTTAATTCAAATACCCTCCCAAGTCGAAGAACCATAAGCTCGGAGATAATGTATCTCGACTAAATTCGAAGAGGGTCGCCAATTACCTTCAGTTTGACCTATAGTCCTACAGGAAGATGGATTCGAATGACAAAAGCTCTTTCTAACCTACGTATATGTGACTTTACGGGCCAGCTCGCCGGTGCTGGTGCTACACGACACCTAGCAGCATTTGGGGCAGAAGTAATCCGTATAGAGGATCCAGTAAATGAGGGCCGTTGGGATATTCTCAGAGGAAATGCTCCATTCGTGGACGAACGTAGGGGTATCGATCTGGGTGGTGCTTTCAATAATCATAATGTAGAAAAAAAAGCGATCACTCTTAACCTCAGGACTGACACCGGCAAACAACTTCTGACTGAATTGATCGGCAAGTCCGATGTCGTATCAGAAAATTTTTCAGCCGGAGTGATGGATCGCCTTGGCTTTGGCTATGAGGACCTCGCCCGAATAAAAGACGACATTATTTATGTTTCGAATTCTGGTTTCGGAGCATCCGGCCCATACAAACCGTTCAAGACATGGGGCCCCATAGTACAAGCTGTAAGTGGGCTGACGTTCTCCTCAGGATTACCAGATCAACCATCAGCGGGCTGGGGTTATTCCTATATGGACCATACGGGTGGCTATTACATGTGTATCGCGATACTGGCCGCCATAATTCATCGGCGAAAGACTGGGAATGGCCAATGGGTGGATCTAGCATGTACCGAGGCAGCAGCAACTCTCACTGGTCCGGCTATCCTGGATTGGTCGGCCAACGGCCGACCAATGAGACGTGATGGGCAACCCCATTCTAATCACAATGACTGGCCCCGTATGGCCCCACATGGTATTTACAGAACCGATGCTACAGATACATGGTTTGCGCTCGCCTGCCGTGATGACGAAGAATGGATGAAATTAAGAGCAGTTATAGATGATCCCGCTCTATACGATGCGAAATTCGATGAGCTAGACGGACGGATACAACATCAAGCCGATTTAGACAATTATGTAGAAGCGTGGACGCAACAAAGACAGCAGCAGGACTTATACCAATTATTACTCGCGCAGGGAATACCTTGCTCACCCGTTCGAACTCCTGAGCAGCGAGTAGATCAGGATCCAAACACAGAAAACTGGGGATTATGGCCCTCGGTGGAACATTCATTGATGGGGAAAGTGCGAGTCGACGGACTGCCAGTACATCTGTCTGAGACTGATTGGCATCTGGAAAATGGCGCAGGATGTCTCGGCGAACATAATGAACAAGTTTTTGGAGAAATACTGGGATATAGCTCACAGCAAATCAATTCATTTAAAGCAGAGGGGGTGATTTAGATGAATCTACAGGCCTCTTTGGGCCCTTTGTCGGGACTCAAAGTAATTGAATTCACAGATGAAATCGCTCCATGGGCAGGGAAACTTCTAGCAGAAATGGGGGCTGACGTCGTCAGGATAGAACCTTTAGAAGGCAGTAAAACTCGGTGGTACGAACCGTTTCTTGATGACACACCCGATCCAGAGCAGAGTCTTTTCTTTTGGCATTACAACGTTCGCAAACGTTCAGTGGCGCTGGATATCCAAACCAAAGCAGGTAGAGACCTGTTTATACGACTGGTTGCAGATGCTGACATCCTGATTGAAGACCAGGCGCCAGGGAAGATGGCCGAATTAGGTATTGCTTATGACACGCTAAGCCAGGGAAATGACTCGCTTGTCCATGCAGCGATAACTCCCTTCGGACAAAGCGGTCCGCGAGCAAATGAACCAGCAACCGATCTCACTCTTCTCGCAGGTAGTGGACCAGCATGGTCGTGTGGATATGACGACCACGAACTTCCTCCGATACGCGGCGGAGGTGGCCAAGGATATCACACGGCCAGCCACTGGGCAGTCATTTCTATTCTGACAGCAATAATTGCGAAAGAACAGATTGGACGAGGCCAATTCATCGATATCAATGCGAGTGCGGCCTCGAATGTAAGTACAGAAGGTGCTTCATATACATGGCTAGTAGCTCAGGAGACAGTACAGCGACAGACAGGACGTCATGCTGGGGTTCGACCGTCTAGCCCAACCCAAGTACAGGCCGCAGATGGTCGCTGGATTAATTCAGGAGTGCCCGCACGACAGGGCAAAGATTTTCAAAAAACTTATGACTGGCTTGTGGACGAAGGTCTTGTCGAGCAATTTCCAGAGGCCCCCTTGTTACAGCTCGGAGGAGAGAGGGAAGGGTTTCTGAATCTTGGAGCTATATCAAGTGGTGAAGACGAGGAAGGCGCCGCAATCTTCGCTGCGGGCCGTGCCGCGATGGTATTACTCATTAAATCTTTGCCTGCGTACGAATATTTCACCAAAGCACAGGAAAGAGGATTCCAATGTGGAATTATTTACTCACCTGAAGAAGTCGTACAAGATCCTCATTTTGCCGCTCGTGGGTTTCCATTGGATATCGAACACCCTGAGCTTGGACGATCTTTTACCTATCCTGGAGTACCATACAAATTCCTTGGATCGCCCTGCGAGATTAAAACCCGCCCACCTTTCTTAGGTGAGCATACCCGAGACATAATGATTAGTTTGGAGTATTCAGAAGATGAAATCCAGATGTGTATGGACAATAATTACGTACACAGCCCTTAAATTCTTGGGAGACTCGTACATTAGTCCTGAGACTTGCCTACTCCAAACAAACTGAACAAATCAACAATATAGCCACTCGCAAAATCATATCGCTGCCACTCTGATCAAGGAGATAATTTTCATGGAAGTACACTATGCAGCAATCCATAACATGCGATCAGATGATGTGGATCTTGTACGAGATATAGAATCAGAAGCATTTCAAGACGCGTGGCCGCTCCGAATTTTCGAAGCGGAACTT
Source organism: Dehalococcoidia bacterium UBA2979 (assembly GCA_002348225.1). Classification (GTDB taxonomy): domain Bacteria; phylum Chloroflexota; class Dehalococcoidia; order UBA2979; family UBA2979; genus UBA2979. Next base: position 7,832 of record DEAP01000072.1, on the reverse strand, counting down.
GAGAATGGCTTTGCGCAATACCGAGTTGTAAAGGGCAAGACAACAAATAACGGACTCGAAGATACACTCGGTTACAGTGGCGTTTGGTTCATGGTGGATCAGCTCCATCTTGTGACAATAGCAGTCCGCCCGATTTATCAAAAACTTGGGATAGGTGAAAGATTATTATTTGATGTTCTCGAGCAAGCTAGATCAAGTGCTCTGGGAAAAATCATTTTGGAGGTGCGACAATCCAATTTACCTGCGCAGGCTTTATACAGAAAATTTGGATTTATGAAAATTGGTGAACTGCCGCACTACTATCAGGACGATGATGAAACAGCTGTCGTTATGCAGCTCAATTTTCAAAATAATGAGGGTTCGACAGTGCAACTGCAGACTAGTCACAAAGCACGGTATCCTAGCCTTTGGACACATGAAATAGAGAAGGATTGAGTAACCCATGACCACACCAGAGATAGGAACCTTAATTTCTGCTAGTGACACTGGAGACTTTTGCGATCAGGTTAGCTTGGCCGAAAGTCTTGAAATACCGACCGCTTGGACGACTATCGGTGGAGCTGGTGGTGCAGATCCACTGACAGCTTTTGCCGCCGCTCTTGATCGAACAAGCACAATCAAAGGTGGAACAGCAATAATTCCCACTTGGCCACGTCATCCGCTTGCCATCGCTCAGCAGGCACTCTCGATCGACGAACTAGCGCCTGGACGACTCCGTCTCGGGATCGGCCCATCACATAAACCAATGATGACAAAATCTATCGGTGCCGAATGGACCAAACCACTGACTCATCTACGAGAATATCTCATGGCATTGAGGACCCTATTTGAAACCGGAGAGGTCGATTTCTCTGGCGATCAGGTCACACTAAATACATCAATCAAAAAACCAGCATCGATCGAACTAGTTGCATCAGCTTTGCGACCTAAATCCTTCATGACTTGTGGAGAGCTCACAGACGGAGCTATTTCATGGATGTGCCCAAAAACTTATCTGATCGAAAAAGCTCTACCTGCACTAGAGGCCGGTATCAAGTTACAGCAAAAGCAAGTACCTTTGATCGCGCACGTCCCCATTGTCGTATCCGATGACAGAGAAAAAGCCAAGGGGCTTGCTCAGGAACAACTCCATCGATACAGCACGATCCCCTTTTATCAAGCTATGTTTAGAGAAGCAGGGTTCCTTATTGATGGTGAGGCTTATCCCGTTGAGCTGCTTGATGATCTAGTCGTTTCGGGCACAAAAGCAGAAGTTATTGAAAAACTCAAACAATATATTGAGTCGGGATGTGGCGAAGTGCTTGCCGCACCTCTCATAGACCCAGAGAATAGATCAGAGTCGATAAAACTTTCGTTCGAGACGATTAGCGAAGCAAACAAATCTCTATAGATCAACGCCTAGGCTAAGTTGAATCCTTCATATCCATTGGCAACGACTTCTTCGCATTTCTCCTTGTAGGCCGGATAGCCGGGGAGCGGCATGAAGACTCGTGTCTTCCCTTCGACGTTAGCGCCTAGATACCAAGAATTACAGTTTGGATCAGTAAACAGGGTCTTATCTGCCACGGAATTTACGTGATCGACCCATTCATCCTGAGCATCCTGAGTTGCTTCGATCGTAGCGAATTCTTTTTCATCCATATAAGCGATACAGTCACTTATCCAGTCCACGTGTTGCTCAATAGACACCATCATATTGGTGAGGACTGAAGGACTACCAGGACCGGTAATAGTAAACATATTTGGAAAATCAACAGAATTTAATCCCAAATAGGTCCGTGGACCAGCTACCCACTCATCTCGAAGAGATTTATTTTCTCGTCCCTTAATGTCGACTTTCAAGATCGAGCCGGTCATTGCATCGAAACCCGTTGCATATACGATTGCGTCATACTCTCTGAGTCCATCAGAGGTACGAATACCTGTCTCCTCAATACCCTCAATCGGATTGTCGCGTAAATCAATGAGGTGCACGTGTTTCTCATTGAAACTTTCGTAATATCCAGAATCGATGACCATACGTTTACACCCGATCACAATTTCTGGACAGAGCAATTCGGCTGTATCTGCATCTTCAACCGTGCCACGAATCTTATCGCGGACGAAATCAGCCGCAATTTCGTTAGCGGCATAATCTAGGGTGATGTCAGGGAAACTGCGTACAAACGTAAACCCACCCTTAGTCCACATCGATTCCATGATTTCCTGCTGCTCCTCGGGCGAGTAGGTCATCATTGGTTCGTTCATGTCCTTCAACCACTCCGCCCCGGTACCAGCCGGCATCTTTTGATTTGCTTCGCGGAATTCCTTGTAATTAGCCTTTACATCAGCGACATATTCGGGATCTGATGGATGATTTGCTGACGGTAGTGAGTAACTCGGTGTTCTCTGGTAGACGGTCAATGATTCAGCCTGCTGAGCGATAACGGGAGTCGACTGTATAGCTGAGGAGCCAGTACCAATAATTGCCACATTCTTGCCGGTGAAGTCCACGTCATCTTTGGGCCATTGTCCGGTGTGATAGGTGTCACCAGTGTAGTTATCCATACCTTCAATTTCAGGCATATTTGTAGAAGAAAGACAACCAGTCGCCATAATGAAGAATTGCGCTGTCACGACGTCACCCTGATCAGTTTGTATCTTCCAGCTGCTGTCATCGTCGTCAAATGATGCTTCAGAAACACGAGTATCAAATTGAATATCTGACCGCAGATTAAATCTGTCAGCAACATGATTAGCGTATTTCTCAATATCTGGTTGTGCTGAATATTTTTCAGGCCATTCCCAGTCCTGTTGCAACTCCTCAGAGAAGGAGTATGAATATTCCATACTCTGGATGTCACAGCGAGCACCTGGATATCTGTTCCAGTACCAAGTACCACCTACACCACTTCCAGCCTCGAAAACTCGAGCGGTACGCCCAGCCTGATGCATCCTGTGGAGCATGTACAGTCCAGCAAATCCGGCTCCAACAATAACCACGTCGTAGTTCTGATTCTCTTTGGCGCTATCACTCATCTGCGTACTCCACAACTCATTTATTTTTTGCTAATTCAGTCCTGCTATCGTAAGTGAAAAACAACAAAAATCAAAATCGCTGCGAGTTTTGATGTGAAGTGTCAAAGTAATTTTTTCTCGTTGCTTAGAGTGAGCGCCAATTTGAGACAGCCCGACGTAATTGATTCACCTGGCACCTCATTTATTCTAATCTGCGAGTCGGGAAAACTAGAGGAGAGCTTTTCCATCAAGGAATTCTGTGCTGATTCAGGGGCACTCAATAGAAATAATTCGGGCGACAGATATTCAATCACCGGCGCAAGTCGTTGACTTATATCGACAGAGTATTCATCGACATCTGATGACTCTGCTAAACCAGGCAGCGTCTTGGAAATATCAACCTCATCAGACGCATTCAAAAACTTCCTTTTAGTTGAGACAGTGATGAAAACTACTCGATCATCAGTCACATCGAGACTAACGGCACTTACTTCTCCTAATTCCATTTGATCCCGGATTTGCTGCCGCATTATTACTTTTGAGCGATCAACAACCATGACTGGAGTATCAATATGCTTTCTCAGCCCCCCCACGATATCCAGCCCACTACCCATTGCAGTGATACGCGACTCTACAATCCGACCCGAAGCTTCATCTACGAACCCATCACAGGCAATACAAATCGCCGCAGCAGACCGCTTGTTACCCTCCAAAGCAAATGACATTGCAATAGCACCACCAATTACCCAATCAAGTTCTTCATGCTCGAGCCGATCACCTATTTCTATCCGCTCTTTGGCGATGACATGCAACGATGTATTGGCGAGCTCTACCGATATGGCATCCCCATGGACCTCGATACCTACTAATAGATCTTCTGGGAGTTTCGCCATTATTTCAGAGTCCGTTAATGTGATTTAGGACCGGCAAGCCCAACTCACGATTCGCCTAGTAACAAAGCTTATTCTATCGACATCACTCTCGCTAAAACCATTGTGCAAGTCCAATATGATTGAATCTCGAGCAGTTCGCAATGCTACCGGGAACTGATCCGGAGTGTCGGTGCCGGCCTGACTGAGTGACAGTTCACTGTTTGCACTCGAAAACTCAAGATTCTCAACTCGAAATGCCCTAATTGAAGTTTCCAAATTTTCTTTCCAGCCGGGACCACGTATTTTTAGAGAAAACCTCGAATATGCATGCTGAATTCTCCGGCCATGAGACATTCTCGCAACCGACGCTATTCCTCGTAATCTTGCATTCAATTCCCAAATCATTGAACGACGTCGACGGAGTTGATCGGGAAAGTCCCGAAGCGCTGCCAAGAGAACTCCCATAGTCTCACGCTGATTTGTATTCATCGTGTGAGCAGATAACCCCAGTGGTCTTGCCTCATCGGAATCCTCAAATATGACAAGGGTCAGATCATCAAGCTCAGGGGAATACCCGTCAACTCCGAGCGCTTGAGGTAAAGAAAATATAGACGCATACCCAGTCTTGCCAACAGGCATCCCCTGTGATTCAGCAAGGAAGGCACTCGAGCAATCCTGAATCAGCGGGATACTGTAGTCAGAAGAAATTCTCTCTAGTGCGGGCATATTTGCTGGGTGCCCAAACGGATGTCCTATCACAATTCCAGCTACACCTTGGATATCTTCTATTTTCTGAACAATACCTCTTGGAGAAATTCCGTAGCTATCCGGCTCAATATCAACAAATTGATAGTTCAAGTCAGACTCTTGTAGATGTCTTGTAAACTTTGGCAAGCCAAAAGCAGAAACAAGTAAGGTTAAGTCTTCGGCAACTGTGCTCTCTGACACTAAGCTACAAATATTTCTCATGGCTTCCTGATATGACGGAAAGATTACTGTACTTGAAATAGGAATATTTATGAGCGCACAAAATTCAGACCGGAAAGACTCGAATGGGTCTTGATCGGGGGCTGGCTCAATCATGTGAGCCGTGGGACTAGTCATAAATAGAATCTGTCCGCCAGCGATAGCTGGATCGTCGGAATTCACCTCGCGACCTGTCGGATACACCATCTGCTCAGTCTAGAGCCTTATAGGTCTAAACTGGAAACATGCTATTGAGAATGCGCGATATCGAGATCGACACAAGTGACCGAACGGCAATAATGGGTATTCTCAACGTCTCTGATGATTCCCCTATTGCTTTTTCGAGAGTGGATAAGGAGCGAGCTGTGGAACGAGCACTCGATCTGATTCAAGAAGGTGCAGACATCATCGATGTCGGGGCACATTCCACAGCCACTGGGGCCCGGGATATCTCACACGAAGAAGAGGGTGAACGAGTTAGCTTGGTAATTAGATCGCTTGCCGCTCGAGGTATTGCCACATCTGTGGATACCTGGACCCACTCTGTGGCTCAACAGGCTGCAGAATCGGGTGTCCATTTGATTAACGATGTCACTGGCGGCCAAGACTCTGCAATGAGACAAGTTTCAACGGTGCATGGAATTCCCGCTTGCTTAATGCATATGCGTGGAGCACCTAAGCATCATCGGTCAGTTAACCAACAATACGAGAATATCCAACAAGAGGTGATGCTGTTTTTGAGCAAAGCCCGTGACACATTCGTAAACGAAACTGGCCAAGAATGTTGGCTTGATCCTGGTTTTGGTTTTGCCAAAAGTCCTGAAGATAATTTGAAACTATTGGAAGGGATAACGGAATTGTCTTCCCTGAATCAACCAATACTTATATCAGCTTCACGAAAGGGATTCCTGTCCGAACTTATGGATCAAGGAGATCGTCAAGATACAGAAGGGTTACTTAGTGCGTCACTAGCGTTCAACGCTATTGCGGTTCAGAACGGCGCAAATATTATTCGCGTTCACGACGTTGCCGCAACTCGAGCCATGCTTGCGATAGTGGATAAGGCACGCTTGAGAAATTAGACTGCTGTATATCGTGTAGCAAGAGGTAATCGTCTATCACGGCCAAATGCTCTGCTGGTGATTTTTACACCCGGGGGCGACTGACGCCGCTTGTATTCATTCCGATTAATCATTCCAATGGTCCGTCTAACAACTTCGGCATCGAACCCCTTGGCAATTATGGCTTCCAGCGAGAGGTCGTCTTCGACGTAGTATTCGATTATGGGATCGAGGATGTCATAAGGAGGTAGCGAGTCAGAATCTACCTGATCGGGCCGCAATTCCGCGGAAGGCTCCTTCGTTATCGAGTTCTCGGGGATAACACGACTTACCGTATTCCTCCATCGTGAGAGTTCCCAGACTAAGCTTTTTGGAACATCCTTAATTACAGCAAAGCCTCCTACCATGTCACCGTACAATGTGGCGTAGCCACAAGCATACTCACTTTTGTTGCCTGTAGTTAATACCATTGATCCATTGGTGTGATTGGACAAGGCCATCATGATCAGACCACGGATTCGCGACTGGATATTTTCACCGGCCACTCCAGGATCAGGATCTCCTAGATTTCGGAACTCCGGTAGAAGTAGGTCCAAGGTGGGTCCATGTATATTTTCAATCGGTATCGACAGAAGAGGTATCCCGAGGTTCTCTGCAAGATCCACCGCATCAGACACTGAACCATCCGAAGAGTATCGGGATGGTAGTGATACCCCCGTCACTTTTTCCGGTCCCAGCGCATCAACGGCGATCGCGGCTACTAGAGCTGAATCGATTCCACCAGATAACGCGACGAACACTTTCTCAAATCCACTTTTCTCAATGTAGTCTCTGGTGCCAGTCACTAATGCCTGATAGATCTCTTTGTTGGGATCTGTCTCTACTTCTGGACCTCTTAGAAGCGGAGGTTTCGGCATCACCTCAGTGTTAATTTTCACAAAATCACATGCTGGCTCTTCAAGAAGTGAATCCTGAGATCGCATTTGCCGGAGTCGTGAATCATGTAGTTGTTTTTGGCGAACATCCTCTAGCTCAATATCAACCGTTAGAAGATCATCCTCAAACGATTTAGCTCTTGCTATTATTTCTCCATCGGCCAAAGCAACAAATGAATTCCCATCAAATACCAATTCGTCCTGTCCACCAACTTGATTCACATAGACCAAAGCCACGGTGTGATCCATAGCACGCGTTGAAATCATTCTCTCCCGAAGCCGTGACCTGTTCGCTGAGAACGGAGAAGCGTTTATGTTAACCACCACTTGCGCACCTGCAAGCGCAACGTCAGATATAGGTCCGTCTGGATACCAAATATCTTCACAAATATTGATGCCCACATCAACACCGGAGATATCACAAATCAGCGATGAATCACCAGCTTGAAAATATCTCTCCTCGTCGAAGACTCCATAATTTGGAAGCCGCTGCTTGTGGTAATCAGCTATAACCACTCCCTCGTGGAGGACCGAGGCACTGTTATATAAATGTCTGTCAAAATGAAGTGACCCCACAACGAGTGGAGGCATGCCTCGCGCATCATCGGCGAGCTGATTTAACGCGCCTCGTGCGTCGTCAATGAATGCAGAGCGCAGAAGTAGATCCTCAGGTGGGTATCCACAAATTGCAAGTTCTGGAAATACCACTAGTTCAGCACCTAAATCAGAAGCAGCCCTAGCGCTCGTCAATATAAGGTCGATGTTGCGCTCAAAATCGCCCACTGTTGTATTAATCTGCGCGAGAGAGACTCGAAAAGATTTCATCTTTTGCCCTATCATTTCACTTTGTGTATATTTTACGCAAACAAAGCCCGGAAATCAATCCTAGGCAACTAACAGCCTCCCGTCAATCATTCCCCTGCAGTTCGAGCAGATGTCTTTCCTGTGCAATCTGTTGCCTGTGTACCCAAATGAAAATTGTTAGCCCCATCGCTGCTAGG
>DEAP01000098.1 GCA_002348225.1 Dehalococcoidia bacterium UBA2979 | reverse complement strand
CTTGCGATCAGACTAAGTTCGTGCAAAGTTAGAATAGAGAGAGCAACTATTGAGTCAATGGATAGGGTCTGTATATGTCAGTTGTGGCAGTCTTTGGGGCCTCAGGTTACGTTGGCTCTAATCTTGTTCCCGAGCTGGTAGATGCTGGTCATTCAGTCCGCGCGGTAGCTAGAAGTCGTGAGATTCTGAGTGCCCGCGAATGGCGGGGTGTCGAGCTTTATGAGGCGAATGTCCTTGATAAGGAATCGCTGGATGAATCCCTGACCGACTGCGATATTGCTATTTATCTAATTCATTCAATGGGGGCTGGGAAGAATTTTGAGCACTTGGATCGTGTGGCTGCAGATAATTTTTCTAAGGCAGCAGCGGACAATCAAGTGTCACGAATTATCTATTTAGGGGGTATCCAACCTTTAGACGAAGGCACTCCACATCTTCGATCGAGGGCAGAGACAGGGGAATTCTTACGTAGAGGCAGTGTCCCGGTCACTGAACTGAGAGCTGGGATGGTGGTCGGGGCTGGTTCAGCTGCATTCGAAGTGATAAGAGATATCGTGTACCACCTGCCAGTGATGATTACCCCAAAGTGGGTGAATTCAAGATCCCAGCCAATTGCACTCGACGACCTGCTTTGGTATCTAGTAAAAGTCATTGAAACTCCTGAAACCACAGGTAACACGTATAACGTGATTGGTCCGGAGGTGTTGAAGTATAAAGAATTAATTCATCAGTTTGCAGAGTCAGTTGGACTTAAACGGCATCTCATACCAGTACCCGTAATTTCACCCCGACTGTCCTCTTACTGGCTGGATTTGGTGACCGCAGTGCCTGCAAACGTGGCTCGCCCATTGATTGATGGTCTTAAACACGATCTCATTGCTGACGAGACCGATATCCAGAGAATCCTTCCAAGAGAACTTACTTCTTATAAAGATGCTATACATAAAGCCCTTGAAGGGGAAAAACTTACTGAGATGCCGGCGCGTTGGACAGAGGGTGCGATTCATTTCGGGGGATTCCACCCGGAGTACTCATTTTATAGTAAAAAAGAGATCGCCACAGTGCATGCTAATGTCAGGACTGACTCTATCTGGTCTGTTGTACAGGCGGTGGGAGCTAACAATGGTTGGTACGCACTTAACTGGCTTTGGCAACTTCGAGGAATTCTGGATCGGCTCATTGGTGGAGTCGGAATGCGCAGAGGTCGGCGACATCCGAGTGCAATTCGAGTAGGTGATGCTATCGATTTTTGGAGAGTCGTAGCTGTTGAGCCAGGGCGCAGACTCACCTTACTGGCTGAAATGAAGTTGCCAGGGTCTGCGGTCTTGGAATTCAGTATCGATTCAAATTCCGATGAGTCGAGTCTGACTATCTCCGCATATTTTCATCCGGCTGGTGTGTTAGGACTACTTTATTGGTACATACTCACTCCGATTCACCCGGCAATTTTCAGGGGTATGACACGAGCTATTGTGAGACAAGCAGTTGCAAACGAAATAGCTACTGATCAAGGTAAAATTCCCTTCGCAAGGAAATAGGGTGTTCTGAAAGTTTTATCTCCGTAGAGTATGGGACGCCCATCGAACTCTGTAACACTTCCTCCGGCGGCACTGAGGATCGCGTGCCCTGCAGCAATGTCCCATTCCATAATGCTGCCAAAGCGAGGATACAAATCAGCCTCACCTTCGGCGATTCGACAAAATTTCAATGACGAACCTGCGTGCACTCTCTCCCTGATAGGTAAGGATTCTAGGTAAGATTCAGTTTCCTCGTTAGTATGCGATTTCGACATAATGACTCTGAGGGCCGCCGGATCGGCTTTTGTACAAACAATAATTTCCGGTTCATTGACCCCCAGCTGTCTCCAGGCATTATTGTCGCCACTTGTCCAATATGTTGTGTTTGTGACCGGGATGTGGATAATCCCCATGGTTGGTATGCGTTGCTCTACCAGCGCAACATTTATTGTAAATTCTCCCTCACGGCTCACGAATTGCTTAGTGCCATCAAGAGGATCGATTAGGAAGAATGGTGAGTCGGCCGCTGGTAATTTCGTATCGTCGGTGAAACTTTCCTCAGCGATCCTAGGAATTTCTGGGAAAAGTTCGACTAACCCTTCAATTATTGTTTCTTCTGCAATTTTGTCAGCCAGGGTTACAGGAGATTCATCCTGTTTGTACTGTACTTCAAAATTCTGATCGTAGATTTCAAGTATTTTTGTACTTGCAGACCGAACAATTTGAATAATCTCCTGTAATTCGTTCGGTTCCATTATGCCTCTGATCATGTTTTTCAATCGTGACGGGTTGTAACTAATTCAGTACCACTAAAAGAATCGAGGCAAGAAGTAGAACTACTCCCGTCAATTCTATCTTTGTTATTTTTTGCTTAAATGCCAAAATTGTGATGGCAATGGACAGAACAAGTTCTATTTGTCCGACGGCTCTTACCGCCGCACCTGAATGCATAGCAAAGGCGATAAACCAGCTTCCAGTAGCTGTCGTTGCAAACACACCAGTCAGAACACCCGGTTTCCATTCCGAAAGACTATCGATCAATTCTTGTTTTCTGAACATAAAGAGGTATCCAACCATTACAAAGGCTTGTCCTATCACACCGAGTGCTCCTGCAGTCGCTGCTCGTACCATCAGTTCTTCTGACGCAAGCGCGTCGATTGCTGCTCGAAATCCGACAACACTAAGTGCTAGGGCCAAGCCAGCCAGTAATCCAATCCCGGTTGACCGAGATTGGAGTCCGGTCCTGATCTCACGAAACGATAGTAAGTTTTCTTTCAGCGATAGCATTATTACCGAGATTGTGCCAATAACAATTGCGATAGCAAATTGTAGGTTAATTGCAATTGACAGTATCAGTGCCTCAAGAATTGCTACTAGTAACACTTCTGTTTTAGAGAAGGCCACACCTACAACGAAATTCTTATAGCTGAAGAGTTTTACGAGGAATACCGTGAAAATTATTTGCGATAAACCGCCCACCGCTAGCCATAAAAAGAATGGGAAGGTCAGTTTTGGTATCGAATGATCGAAGTACCAAAGGACACATAAAAGCCAAATTAGCGAGAAAGGGACGGCATAGATGAATCGTATGGCGGAGGCACCATAATCGCCAAGTGCTCCCTTCATCTGGCGTTGGATCGCCGTTCGAATCGTTTGCGCCGTGGCAGCAATAATAGTTACCACTACCCAGAGTTCCATTAACAGGCCACCTTTGTAGCTGATTTGATTTCCTGTTTGCCTATATATTGCACGACATTCATGTTTCTACTCTGGCCTAGATACTTTGTAGATACTCGGAAATGTGGCCAACTTCCATTGTTTGCACCTAAAACATAGGCTTCTCGCTATGGCAAAAGTGTACTCAAACTAAGCCCTATACGTTGTAGGGATCCGGTACATTTAGTCTTTTTGCAAACTTTCTTCGTCCGTGTCCATGTTGCTGAATGCCTCTCGGTAGTATGAATCAGATGAAACTTGTTCAACTCGTGGCACTCTGAACCAACCCATGTGGCCTATTGCAACAATGAGTGCAGTTATAAATCCACCAACTATAGTGGCCGTCCCCTCATTCACTTCGAGTAGTAGATACGTTGCGGACCCACCAACTAGTGCCCCAGTCGCGTTCAGTTCGGTATTGAGAACTCTCGGAATTCTCGAGGCAAGAATGTCTCGAACAATTCCTCCGCCAGTTGCTGTAATCATGCCTAGTAGGAGGATCCCCATCCAATTCAATCCAGAGGAGGAGCCGATGAGAACACCGGTCACGGCAAAGGCACCCGTCCCCACAGAGTCCAGCATTTTCAGAAAGATGTCAGGCATATTCCAGTCGAACGGTCGCAACGCAATCGCCGCGATAGCTGCTCCTAACGCCAGAACTATATATTCGGTTTCGACGAAAACCATTGGTGTTTTATTCAAGATGATGTCTCGGGTGACCCCTCCACCGAGAGCTGTTACAAAGCCTAAGAACAGCAGACCAAATACGTCCATTTTTGCTCGGACACCAACGGCCACTCCCGAAAAAGAGAAAGAAACTATGCCGACATATTCAGCAATTATTACGGGATCCATCGTCATTTTTTCATTGTACTCTTTTCATGTTCGATCGGTTTGTGACAAATTGCTATGAATTTGTTACCGTTTCGAGCAGGGAATAGTTAATGACAGACAATAAATCCATAACGGTGATCTGGCCTCCTGCTTTAAATGAAGATGATTCGCCTATGCTTTGGTTAGGTACTTGGTTGGTAGGCACTGAGGGCATGGAAGGTGACTGGTTCCATAGTGGTCGAGGTGAGGCGGAGACCGAGCATCAAGTCCCTGAATCAGTCACAGGGATGCGACTACGAAAGTGGCCGAATGAGGGGTTGGCACCAGAATACGCTGACGTTATGCCAATTCCGGAACAAACGTTGGCAGCCGAGTCTGCCATCTTTGAAAGAGAACAACCATTCAGCCTTTTAGGACTGGATGAATCTGTAGCTGAGGGGAGCATGTAGATGGTTATAGCTGACAAAAATCCGAACGCTTGGAGAACTGAAACGCCGGGGATAGAGGGCTGGCAACGCACTGCCCGTCCAGATGACCCGAATAAGTACTACATGGTTTCCGCTGATTGCCATGCGCAGGAACCAGCCGATTTATGGGCGAAACGCATAGAGAAGGAATATCGACATCGTATTCCTCGACAGGAAGTCGACAAAGATGGAGTCAAGTGGCAGGTGACTGAGGGTCATAGGCCTACCAAGATTCGTGATCTGAAATTAGAAGGTGAAGATGAGGAACGGAACGGAGCAGGATATGACGTCGATGAGCGCCTTCGCGATATGGACCGTGACGGAATCGATTTGGAGTTAATCTTTCCCAATAAAGGGCTGTCAATATGGGCTACACCTGATGCAGTTTTCTCACAGGCGATGTGTCGAGTATGGAATGATTGGTCAATGGAGACATATGGGGGTAATAGAGACAGAATGCTCCCAGCGGCAGCGATTGCTCCGAATGATCTTGACGGCGCGATTGCTGAGGTAAAGCGTGTGGCCAAGATGGGGCATCGATGCCTGACGCTACCGAATAGACCTGTATGGGGTAATGGTGACGGAAGCGAGCTCAATTACAATATGCCTCATTACGATGACCTTTGGAGTGCTATACAAGAGGCTGACCTCCCCATCACATTGCATATTTCCACGGGGAAAGACCCACGCGGAGCTCGCGGAAATGGTGGCGCGGTCATAAACTACGCTGTGCATTCCCTCAGTCAATCGATAGAACCTGTGGCCAATTTCTGCAGTTCTGGTGTGCTGGAAAAATTCCCAAAGCTTCGAATTGCGACTATAGAAGCCGGCATAGGATGGGTACCGTGGGCATTGACCGCGATGGACGAGGCATATCACAAGCATCACATGTGGTCGTTCCCAAAATTGTCGATGCTTCCTAGCGAGCACTACAGAAACAGTTTTTTTGCGAGCTTTGGCGAAGACCCGCCTGGATTGGCTCTTGCATCCGACTTCGGTCTCACAGGAAACTTTATGTGGGCCAATGATTATCCACATCAGGAAGGTACGTGGCCTCATTCAGCCGCAGCCATCGAGAGAACGATGGCGGATTTGTCAGATTCGGAGCGTGCTGATTTATTAGGATTGAACGCGGCAAAGTTTTTGGGTCTCTCTGAATAGATATAGTCGAGAACCGAGTCAAGAGTATTTCGTAGATAGCTAAAGAATAATTCTTTGGATAGGTTGGCGATGGAAGGTCTAACAGATCGCTTCGGGCTCAACGGAAAAGTCGCGCTTGTGATAGGTGCCTCAAGTGGATTAGGGCGCGAAGCTGCGCTTGCATTTGCTTCAGCTGGAGCCGATGTTGGTCTAATAGCGCGCAGGGAAGAGCGTCTCTTGGAAGTTGGAGCATCCTGTTCAGAATTAGGTGTCCGGACGGCGAATGTTGCGGCAGACGTGACTCATCGAAATGAACTTACAGGGGCCGTTGCAGACATAGATTCGCAGTTAGGTAGTGTCGATATTTTACTGTACGCCGCCGGGATCGCCCCATTAAAGAGAGCTGAAACTCATCCTGATGACAAATGGGAGGCAGCTATTCAAACGAACTTAAATGGCGCCTTCTACGCAGCGCAAATTGTAGGCCAACAAATGATAGAACGTGCGACTGATCCTGATGTGTCATGGTCAGGTGGGAGAATCATAATGATCAGCTCGATTATGGGGTCCCATGGTAATCCAGTCCATAGGAATATTGGCTATTCAGCAAGTAAGGGTGGGTTGGATAATATGGTCAGACAACTGGCAGTTGAGTGGGGACATTATGGCATTACAACTAATGCCGTTGCACCGGCTTACTTTAAAACGGAGATGACAGTTGATCCATCTACAGGAGAGATTCCTGCCGAGATGGAGGAACGAATGAGACTATTCTCTCCGATGGGACGCATAGGTGAGATAGGTGAATTGGATTCATCGATATTATTTCTCGCGTCTCCGGCGTCTTCTTACGTTAACGGAGTAATCCTCCCGATTGACGGCGGTTGGTCGGCTTGGTGAATATGAAGGAGTAGCTTTATGTCGAGATCTGATTTAATCCCTCTCCTTGAGGAATTATCAAACGTTGGTGGTCCGAGTGGGTTTGAAGATCCCGTTCGGAAGATAGTTGAAAGAGAATTAGCTGATCTTGTTGATTTTCAGACCACTGATGGACTTGGTTCTTCTATTTCGGTTCTTAGTGCACCACAAAGTGACACGAAGGTATTGCTATCAGCTCATATGGATGAGTTAGGGCTCATGATAAAACGGATTACTCCGGAAGGCTATCTCAAATTTCACCCGCTGGGTGGTTGGTTGGCACAGGCAGTTATAGGACAACGTTGGATGGTTCGCACGCGAAGCGGTGACATACCAGCGATAACTGGGATCAAGACGGTTCACGTGATGGATCAAAACGAAAGATCTCAGGTATTCAAAATGGAACAGATGTTCCTTGATATAGGTGCTGAATCAGCCGATGACGCAATTAATCGGTTAGGCGTGAGACCGGGTGATCCGGTATACCCAGATACCAAGTTCGTGAAATTTGCAGGCGGGAATCGGCTAATAGGAAAAGCATGGGACGACAGAGTCGGTGTTGCGATAATGATTGAAGTACTGAAGCAGCTGAAAGATCGTCGGCTTGGTGTCTCTGTAATTGGGGCGGCAACTGTACAGGAGGAAGTGGGTTTGCGAGGAGCACAAACAGCAGGATTCGTAGCTGACGCCGATATCGCTATTAATCTTGAAAGCGGTGTAGCTGCAGACTATCCAGGCATTACGCTCGACGAAGCACAAGAGGAGCTGGGTGCCGGGCCGAGTATATTTTTTCATGATAGTTCCATGCTCCCGAACACTCGCTTTAGAGATTTTGTGGTATCAATCGCGGAAAGAGAGAGCATACCGATTCAGTTCAATGTCCTAAGCGGATATGGCCAGGACGGTTCAGCAGTGCAGCGCACTCGCGCTGGGGTACCTGTAGTGAATATTGCGGTTCCGACCCGATATTTGCACAGTCATCAGGGAGTCGTTGATATAAGAGATATAGCGGAGTGTGTCCGGCTGGTGACAAAGGTAGTGACGGAATTGACTGAGACCGTAATCAAAGATATTAGTTCGTTTAGTTAGGAGTGAATATGTCTGGATTAGAAGGTAGGAATGCTCTTGTTACGGGTGGAAGTCGAGGTATTGGTAGAGCAATTAGTTTGCGTCTGGCGGAGATGGGAGCGAATGTTGCAGTAAATTATGCCAATAGTCAATCTGCTGCGGAAGAGGTCGCGAGTGAAATAGCCGACTTAGGGGTTATTGCGAAGACCTACAAAGCTGACGTGTCTGATAGAGAATCTTGCGAGGCTATGGTTGCACAGGCAATTTCCGACTTTGGTCAGATCGATATTTTGATAAATAACGCAGGAATTGGTTCCAGCGGGATCGATCGGCCAACGGTTACTGAGGCCACCTACGACCAGTTCAACTTGCTCATCGGTGCTAATCTCTGGGGACCAATCCATATGTGTAAAGCGCTCGTCCCGCACATGAGAGATGCTGCTCGTAGTGACATTGTGATGATTTCTTCAGTCGCCACAGATTCGTATTCCGAAAGGATGGGACTCTACAGCATTGGTAAGGCTGGTATGGAGGCTTTGGCGTACACACTTGCGAAGGAAGAAAGAGTGCACGGGATGAGAGTTAATGTGGTCGCTCCAGGCTTGGTAGATACAGATATGGGACGAAAACTGATCACACTGTTACCTGGTTCAGATGATATGAGGGAGCGCGACGCAACAGCACCATTCGGGTTCGTTTGCACGCCAGAGGACATAGCCGCCGCTGTGGCATATCTAGTCTCAGAAGATGGTCGCTATTTGACGAATCAAAGAATCGCGGTTAACGGCGGTGGTTTCTAACTAATATATACGCTGCACAGCCGGGCCCAACGCGTTGCACAGATCTGATACCGCCTTTAGAATAAATGGTCTGGTGATTAGAGCGTGACGGAACCACCCGTTCTCATTCCGAACACGGAAGTGAAACGTTACAGCGCTGACGATACTGCCTGGGTGACTGGGTGCGGAAAATAGGCCATCGCCAGACTTTATTCCTACTAGGGCCGTCGACTGGCGGCCTTGTTTGTGTCTCGAGCTTAGTAAATAGTTCGAATGAGGTACGGTAGGATTAACTCTATATGAAAAAGGGGGAACTCAAAGTTTGAGTGAAGAACAAATAGAAGATCAGGCTGTGTCAGAGGAGAATATCTCTTTGGAAAAATCTCAGGACGAGGCCACAAAAGATGACCACAGCCCCCCTCCCGATTCTGCCTCCGCAGGCACACCCAGGATAGAAGAAGATTTCGAAGACATGGAGTCATTGCTCGCGGCCGTAGATATTTCAAGTATTCGGCCATTGAAGAGAGGTGAGACTCTCACTGGCACCGTCATGGCTGTTGAGCGTGAAGGCATTCTGGTGGATATCGGCCATAAATCAGAGGGATTTGTACCAACTTCGGAAATGTTGCTTCTTGGAGCAGATCCATTGAGTAAATTAGAAATTAGTCAAGAAGTAACTGTGTCCGTCGTCCAAGCAGAAACCGCTGCTGGCCAGGTCGGTCTATCTATGGATAAGGCGCGTGGTGAACAGGGTTGGAAAATCTTACAGGACTGGCATGACAACGGTGAAGTGTTTGAAGCAGAAATTACGAGCTTTAATAAGGGTGGTCTTCTAGCAAACGTTGAAGGTATTAATGCTTTCATCCCGATGTCACAGGTCGTCGGGGCTAAGCCTGGGAGTGACGGAGTTGCTCCATTAGGAAGTCAAGTAGGAAAATCACTAAAACTAAAAGTTATAGAAATAAATAGAAAGCGAAACCGAGTAATTCTTTCAGAACGTGCTGCTAATCAGGAATGGCGAGCAGAACAAAAAGAGAAATTATTGGACGAACTACATCCTGGTGACATACGTACTGGGATAATTACTTCTATTAGGCCTTTTGGAATATTTGTAGATCTGGGCGGTGCCGATGGTCTTGCACACTTGTCTGAAATTTCTTGGGATCGGAATGCGAATCCTGAGGAAATGTTTAGTATAGGTCAGGAAATAAAAGTTTATATACTTCGTATCGATCAGGATACGAAAAAGATAGCTTTGTCTGTCAGGCGTGCCGCACCGGAGCAGTGGGATGACCTCATCACTCGATATCAAATTGGAGATGTAGTTCCGAGTGTAATTACTCGATTGGTCAATTTCGGTGCATTTGCTCGTCTCCCAGGACCTGTAGAGGGCCTAATTCATGTGTCCTCGATGGTTGATCGTAGAATTTCGAGTCCTAAGGAGATTCTAGATGAGGGCGATGTGATACCAGTCAAGATTGAGAAGATTGAACGCGATCGCCATCGGTTGGGACTGTCACTGCGAGACGCAAGAGATGAGGCTCTTGCTCTCGGCTGGCAATTTGATTCTCTTGGGCGAATAATCGGTTTCCCAGATTCAGTCCGTGAAGAATTAAGCGAGGAAGCTACCATAGCGGAACAAAGATTTGAACAACGTAAAGCAGAGAATGCTGCTGTCGAAGAGAGAGCTTCGGTGGATAGAGAGGCGCGTGAGTCTCGCGCTGCCAGTGCCAGAATCGAACGAGAAGCAGCGACTGATAGAGCGCCCCAGCAGACGGCTATGGAACAAGCATTTGCGCAGGCATCTTCAGTCGATCAGGATGCGGAAGAGATAGAGCCAGACGCAGACATTGTAGAATCAACTAGCGACATTCAAGAAGATCTTGATAACCCGGTCGAGGAACCTTCTGGAGAGACTGACCAATCAGACTCTGACGAGAATACCTAAAAAATCAGTTTGACTACAAGATCTAGTGAGCTGAGCGCATTTTCAGTACAAATCTGAAAAAAATACAATCTTGATGCTTCAAACAAGTGGCCTATGGTAGGCTGTTATCAGGTGAGGGCAGAGGGGATGCGGAACTATGGCTGATCGTTTCGATAAGTTCACCGAGCGCGCTCGACGAGTGCTCACATTGGCTCAGGATGAAGCCCAGCGGTTTAACCATAATTACATTGGTACCGAACACTTGCTTCTCGGATTGGTGCGGGAAAGTGATGGAGTGGCTGCTAAGATTTTGGCCAATTTGTCAGTCGAACTATCAAAAGTCAGATCATCTGTCGAATTCATAATAGGCACGGGTGACCGAGCCTCCTCCGAAGATATCGGTCTAACCCCAAGGGCCAAGCGAGTAATTGAACTTGCTGTCGATGAGGCAAGGAGATTGAATCACTCATATATAGGAACTGAACATATTCTCTTAGGTTTGGTCCGAGAGGGTGAAGGAATCGCCGCGGGAGTGCTTGAATCTCTAGGGGTCAATCTTGCTCGAGTTCGAAATGAAGCGCAGCGCGTTTTGTCGCAGTCAGGGACTGAGCCATCTAAGCAACCGGCTGCAGCTGGTCAACGAAAAGACCGCACACCTCTATTGAATCAGCTAGGCGTAGATTTAACTGAGATGGCTCGTTCAGGGCAACTTGATCCAATAGTGGGTCGAGGGAGTGAAATTGAGCGAGTGGTTCAAATCCTATCCAGGCGGACAAAAAATAACCCAGTTTTGATGGGAGAACCTGGAGTTGGCAAAACGGCTATTGCCGAAGGACTTGCTCATAGGATCATTTCGGGTGATGTCCCCGACACACTTATTGGGAAGAGAATGCTCACGCTTGATATCGGTTTGCTAGTTGCGGGTACGAAGTATCGAGGTGAGTTTGAAGAACGTTTGAAAAAGGTTATTGCGGAGATAAAATCAGCCTCCAACTGTGTGCTATTCATCGATGAACTACACATGCTTGTCGGTGCAGGTGCAGCCGAGGGTGCGGTAGACGCCGCAAATATTCTGAAGCCTGCGCTAGCCAGGGGTGAGATCCAGGCTATTGGTGCGACAACACTGGATGAATATAGGAAACACATTGAGCGTGACGCTGCACTTGAACGTCGATTCCAGCCAGTTAGAGTGGAAGAACCCTCCGTCGACGAAACTATTGAGATCCTCAAAGGTGTTCGCGAGGCATACGAAGAACATCATAAACTGACGATTAGTGATGATGCCCTGGGGGCCGCTGCGGAACTATCTACTCGCTATGTATCAGATAGATTTTTGCCGGATAAGGCAATCGATTTGATTGATGAAGCTTCAGCTCGTGTGAGGATTCGTAGGTACGCTGTTCCACCCTCTCTTCGCGAGGTGAGGACGAATTTAGAAGAGTTGCGTCGTGAAAAAGAAGCTGCATCTACTGATCAAGAGTATGATCAAGCTAACGAATTGAGACAGAGAGAGCAAAGATTAGAAATAGAGCTTGAGAGTCTGGAAAAAGAATTTTCGGATGAGCAGTCAAAAGATAAACCGTCTGTAGGTGAAGATGATATTCGAGACGTAATATCTCAGTGGACTGGAGTTCCGTTATCAAGGATCGCAGCCGAAGAGTCACAACGATTGCTGCAGATGGATAACTTCATAAAGGAAAAAGTAATCGGCCAGGATGATGCCGTAGACGCAGTGACAAGAGCAGTCCGCCGTGCAAGCGCAGGGCTGAAGGATCCGAAGCGACCCATTGGCGTCTTTATGTTTTTAGGACCTACTGGTGTGGGTAAGACTTATTTGGCTGAGATGCTCGGTGAGTTTATGTTTGGATCAAAGGACAACATTGTTCGGATCGACATGTCTGAGTTTATGGAGAAGCACACAGTCTCTCGTCTTGTTGGATCACCACCGGGTTACGTTGGGTACGATGACGGTGGACAATTAACAGATGTAGTTAGGCGAAAAAGTTATTGTTTAATTCTCCTAGATGAGATAGAGAAGGCGCATCCAGACGTATTTAATACTCTCCTTCAAATATTTGATGATGGCCACCTATCTGATGCAAAAGGTCGGAAGGTAGATTTTAGAAATACTATTATCATTATGACTTCCAACGTCGGATCAGATTTGATTAGGAAAGACTCTAGAGTTGGTTTTCAAACCGTTCTTGATGAAGTGAAGGGCGCTGAGGACCAGTATCTGAGAATGAAGGACAAGGTGGAAGAGGAAGAGAAGAGAGTTTTCCGGCCAGAATTCCTTAACCGTATTGATCAATCAGTAGTTTTCCACGCACTGTCTCCGGAGCATATCCGACAAATTGTCGACCTCGATCTTAATGATCTGCGTACTAATCTGCGCCAGAAGCACATGCGGCTCGAAGTTGATACGGACGTACTGGATCATCTCGGTGACAAGGGCTGGGATCCAGTATTTGGTGCCAGGCCACTCAGGCGATTGATACAAAATGAGGTAGAGGACAAATTGTCCGATCGGATACTATCCGGTGACTTTGACGAAGGTGATACGGTGAAGATGGTGATGAAAGATGGAAGCATCGAATTTGAGCGAATTGCGATGCAGACTACTTCAGTCGACGAACAACCCTCCGAAGAGAATATGGAGAATGCTGAAGAACCGGCCTTAACTTAGTTGTACCTACTAGAAGATGTCTATTGTTTTCGAGAGATTTGCTGCCGAACGTAAAAGCAGTGAGTGGCTAGCTGCTCGTGCTGTTACAAATAATTCTAGGTACCTTGTTCTGAACTCACATGGTGATTTATTTTTGAACGGGCAAGAAGATCCGGAAAAGCTGTTTTTCTCTAAGCAAGAGGTACGTTCATATTTCCCAGAAACACACATGGAGATATTCTTAGGCAGCGAAGGATCCCATAACTACTATTGCTTAGGTGTATCAGAACCAATCGACATGAGAGAACCCGTCAATCCACGGGAAATTATTTCACAGTTCTCTGACTGGCTTGTCGATCTGATCAATATGGCGCGTGGGATCGTACTATGGAGAGCAAACGTGAACTTCTGCGGGCGATGCGGTTCAGCGACGAAGGAGGCTGATGGTGGAATGGCTGTCACCTGCTTGACCGCTAACTGTTCAGCTAAGCACTACCCCAAAATAGATCCAGCAGTAATTGTTCTCGTTTCAGACGGCAAAGAGCATGTCGCTCTAGCGAGAGGGAAGCGCCACAAGAGCAACATGTTTTCTTGTTTTGCAGGTTTCTTGGAATTGGGTGAGTCACTTGAGCAGGCCATCACTCGTGAAATCCAAGAAGAATCCGGGCTCAATGTCTCTGACATCCAATATTTTGGTTCGCAGTCGTGGCCGTATCCCTCGTCGGTGATGATTGGGTATAGTGCTGTGTCGGAATATGAAGATCTTACAATTGATCAGAATGAATTAGTCGAAGGATATTGGTTTTCACGTTCCGAATTGTCTGTCTCGTTGAGAGCTGGAAGGATGAGTATACCCCCGATCTCGTCGATTGCAGGGAGAATGATCAGGCACTGGCTCGGTAGTCAGTCTGATGAATCTTAACTAACTAATCGATTCTGACGACCGAGCATTCAACATCATCGACTGTAAAAGGCCGATTAATATGAACATGGATATGACGGATGAACCACCTGCTGACATTAGAGGCATTGTGATACCGGTCGTCGGTAAGAAACGGATATTGACTCCAATATGAACAACGACTTGAATAGTCATCAGGCTAATCAGACCGAGAGCCGCAAGTTTTCTGAACTCTGAGGTAGACTCAGGTCTGATGAGGACAGCTCGCCATACGACCAAGGCAAACAACAGGACGACAACTAGTCCCACTGCAACACTCGAAAATTCGAGAAGTTGAGCAAAAATAAAATCTGAATTGCGGACAGATATTCCGTCGAGTGCGGATTCCTCTGATGTGAAACTTACTCCAAGCAGTTGTGCTTTGCTCAAAGCGATGTCTAGTTGTTTAGCCGTATAGCCTGCTCCTAACGGATCCTTTGTCGGATCAATGAAGGTTGCAATCCTTTCAAGCTGATAGCCGGGAATCAGAGCACCTAGTACTGGGAGCAAGCCAATTCCGCCAACTGAAAGTCCTATGAGCAGCTTTGCCGATGTACCCCAAGCGACAATAACTAAAAAAGATGAAGCAATTATCACTAGAGTCGACCCTAAATCAGGTTGCAACAGAATCAAGATGGCCGGAATTCCAAGCACTGTGGCATTAATAAGTAATGGTCCAAAGTGTGGCAGATTTCTGCTCGCTATGTATGCGAGCATTAGTATTGTGGTGATCTTTGTAATCTCCATTGGTTGGAATCGAATTGGGCCGAGACTCAGCCATCTTTGTGCTCCGAATGATTCTTCACCAAGGAGGAGTACAAGTAATAGGATTGCAATTCCCACTATGTAAATCAGAGGTGTCGAGGCTTCTAATATATCGACTGGTAAGTAGCTGACTGTGACCATCACAAGGAATCCGATCGCCACAAAGAATATCTGATTTCTTGTTACTTGGGAAAAATTACTGAAATGCTCCCCGCTTGCGCCTTGAATCGTCAAGATGCCGATAGCAGTGATGAGGAATACCGATAGGAAAATTATCGGATCTGGCACAATAGTTTTGAATATTCGGATGATCAGCACTTATTTCCCCTTTGAGCAACTAGTGCTCCGCGGCAACACTAAAGTAAGCCTCAAAAATTTCTTTCGCGACGGGCGACGCATGGTATGCGCCATTTCCGTGCTTGATATACACAGCTATAGCTATTTCAGGATTAGGTACTGGCCCGAATGCGATCACATATCCGTGTTCATCGTACCCTCCGTCAGAGTAGGGCACACCAAATTCAGCAGTACCTGTTTTGGCGCCAACTGAATAATTGTTGGGTTTTGCCTTTCTGGCAGTCCCGTCCGCATCGCCCGCTGTTCTGACCATAGCATTTTGTATAAATTCGAGATTGGTGGAATCAAGTCCGAGGCTTATATCTGGAGTTCCTCGTTGCTTACCAAGTATCAGTGACGGAGTTATGATTGTTCCTCCATTGGCAAGTGCGGCTGTGTAAACGGCAAGTTGAAGTGGAGTTGCCAACAGATTACCCTGGCCTATGCCAAATTGGTAGGTGTCTCCGAGAGTCCAACTTTCTCCAATTTGTTCTTCTTTCCACTCAACTGATGGCACAAATCCTTGTGATTCGTTTCTGTCTTGGACCCCTGAGGTTCGTCCGAAGCCAAATTTACGAGCCCAAGCTTCGATAAGTTCCGGTCCTAAGGCTCGTACATCATCGCCTAGAGGTTCACTCGCGGGTGGCCACCCGCCAGCTAACACGTAGAAATATATGTCTGATGACCTGATGAGAGCTCGGCTCATATTAAGTTCGCCATGTGGAAACCAATCCTTGAAAATCACCGGTTGTCCTTGCAAATCGTAAGTATTGGGAATAGGGAGTTCTCCGGTGCTATAAATTTGCGTATCACCAGTGGCGAATCCCTCTTCAAGAGCGGCGAGGGCCACAAGAGGTTTGAAAGTGGACCCGGGAGGCTCAAGGCTCGTAACCGCTCTACTAATCAGAGGCGTTGTGGGGTCGGCGAATAAGGCGTCAATCGCCATGTAATTTTCACCCCGAGCTAGTAGATTCGGGTCGTATTCGGGCAGGCTCCCCAGAGCAAGTATTTCCCCGTTTTTAACGTGCAAAACAACGAATGCTCCCTCTTTTTGATAATCACCGCGGCCTTCTCTATCTTCTCGAGCATCTGCGATGCCCAAATCGATATATTTCTTGAGTGCATCCATTGCACGTGTTTGTAAGTCGAGATCAATAGTGAGAAACACATCCTCGCCTCTGACCGCAGGAGTAGCCTCTCGGATCGAATATTTGCGCCCGGCAAGATCCTGCAGATATGTTTGTACACCTGGTTGCCCACTGAGTAACCGATTAGCCTCTAACTCTATACCACTTAATCCAGTGATAGATCTAGAAAGGTTTGACTCAACTCTAGATGTTGATTCCTCAACTGAATCTCGTCTTCCCACATATCCGACTACGTGTGATAACCCTTCATCAATTATGGTGTAAATCCTTCTATACCTGGACGGCACAACTACGGATTGCTCGTCGCCCATCAAGCTGCGAATTTCAATAGCCCGTTGTAGCGTGATGTCGGGTAGCAGAATCACAGGCCGATAGGGATCTGCTTCGGCAATATTGCTCTCCAGCGCAGAGCGTACGTTATCCAATGGGAGGTCAGTGAGATCACTCAGTCTCTGATAGTAGGCTGCAGTATCTGATGGGACAGTAGGGATATAGCCAGGAATGATTTCCAGCTGAAATGTTATTTCGTTCCTAACTAATTCTACTCCGTGACGATCGTATATTTTCCCTCTGAGAGCTTCAGTTAGCTGATTTTCACTGGTTAAGACTATATTTTGTGATTCAGCTGCATAGTTTGTAAGAAGAGTTTTTTGCACTATCAAGAGACTGGTGAGGGCGAGAAGTGCAAAGAGCCCGAATATAACTAGAAAGGTGCGAAACTGATATGCCATTGATTCAACGATAGCGCATCGGGGTGATGGAATCGCCCGTCCTAAACATAAAATACAGGCAGGTGAGGATGGTAGAGAGCAGTGCGGTTATGATTCCGCTTGATAAGTAACTCGGATCAATTAGTGCGAGTCCGGACTGCCAGTTGGACAAGCCTAGAGCCAAGTGGAACCAGCTTGCGCCGCAAAATGCGATTAATCCGGTTAATATCGAACTATATATAGGTCGTCTCGCCGGGAAATGTTCCTGTGGTTGCGTAATTATGCACATGGCTGGAACGGCAACCTGGATAATTAAGATCTGGCTTACAGATTCTGAACTTATCACCCCCCAAAACACTGACGACAGTACGAGCGGGACCCATATCTCGGAAAGCTTTCTGTTATATCCCCAAAACGACAGCAAAACCACTGGTAAGACTGGGGTTGTGCCGGCACCCAACAATCCGCCCAATACGGTAAATTGGACTACAAGCAGGTAGGTCAGACAGGCTGTGAGCGCTATGACTGCAACGAGAAGTTTTACGGTCGATTGCTGTTCTGTGACCACGGTACGAAGTCTATCACTACAAAAAGGTTATCGGATGGTTGGACTGTATTCTCTGTGATCATCGTAACTGAAGCTAAAAGACTATTCTCCGACCGTTCTAGTTGGTCAACGAGCCCAATTGGCAGCCCATGCGGGAGGGTACCGCCGAGACCACTTGTCAGTATTAATTCTCCTGAATATATATCTGATTCCGCTGGTACGTAATCAAGGTAAAAAATATCTCCATCAGTAGTGAGTAGTGCTTCTACATTGGAGACAGCTGTTCTTACGGCAATAGTGGTGTGAACATCAGAAATCAACCGTACTCGGCTCAGAGTTTCGGTAGTGTTTATTGTTATTCCTATTAATGTGCCATTTGAATTTAATACCGGCTGGCCAATACTTATTCCAGTGTTTGAACCCACATCCAAAATTATTTCATCCTTTGAATTTATTCTTTCACGTAAAATAATCCGAGCTGCAACTAGACGATTTATTTCCGGTGAGGCAGCAACAATTGACTGCAGTTGTAATCTTTTTCTGAGGTCTATGTTTTCCTTACTGACGGCTATTAGACTCTCCGTCAGATTTCCGGTTGTCATGTTACGTGGATCTTTTGTTGGGGTGTGTAGTCGGCTGAGACTCCCTCCCAGAGGGGCAAAAGTTTCCATTGCCACGTCGTGAACAAGCCCTCCTATGGGGGTCCAGTTGGCGATTGCAAATATGATCGCTACCAATATCAAGCTGGAGAACCATGTTGGACTTGTGAATCTCATTGTCGATGAGGCGCCCGTCTACTTATCTCATTCAGGAAGTTTCCTCAACGAATCTCGACTCGAGATTAGTTTTAGTGTGTCCGCCTCTGCTAAAGCCATTGCACATCCTTGGGCGACCGCTCGAAGCGGCTCCTGTGCGACGAACACATCGAACTTTGTCCCTGCCGACAGGCGCTGATCTAAACCTCTTAACTGAGCTCCTCCACCTACAAGTGCGATCCCTTGGATCATCAAGTCCGCAATTAGTTGTGGCGGCGCCTGCTGCAAGGTCGTTTGGACCATTGAGACAATATCAGTGACCACCGGTGACAATGCTACTCTCAGTTCATTTGTTGATATTGGGATGCTTCTTGGCAGTCCAGAAGCGATTTCTCGTCCTCGAACCTCCTCCGTGAATTCTTCGGGAAGTGGGATTGCGGAGCCGGCATTTATTTTTAGAGTTTCAGCGCTTCGAACACCCACAATAAGTCCATGCTGCTCTCTAAGGTATGCAATTATTGCTTCATCCATTGCGTCACCAGCCGCATTTGTTGATGAAGAAACAACCATTTCGCCTAAAGAAATGATTGCGGCCTCAGCCGTTCCACCACCGATATCCACGCACATTGTTCCACCTGCCTCCGTAACGGGAAGATTACAGCCGATCGCAGCTGCCAGCGGCTCTTCGATGGTGAACGCCTCTCTGGCACCTGATTCATAGGCTGCCTGTCTGACGGCACGTTTTTCTACTTCTGTTGCTGCTGAAGGAATCCCGATAACTACCCGTGGCCTAGGTCGCATATACCAAGATCGGGTGTGTGCCTGTCTGATGAAGTATTGAAGCATCCGCTTTGTTGTCTCAGCGTCAGAGATGACACCGTCTCGTAATGGGCGTACGGCGACCACTGAAGCCGGGGTTCTACCAACCATTTTTTTTGCTTCTTCACCAATTGCTAGAGTTTTGTAGGAATTTTTATCAATAGCTACTACAGTAGGCTCATCTATAACGATTCCTCTACCACGGATCGAAACTAGTGTGTTTGCCGTTCCTAAATCTATACCAATATCATGAGATATCGGACCAAGGACTAAGTTGAGCATTGTAGAGAATGGATTCCGCATGAATCTCCAGTACTGGTGGTTCCGTATAAAGACATTCTAGTATAAATGGCCAGGCACCGAGTGGAGCTGCCTAGTTAAGGAATAGCTTGTCTATTGACCAGCCGATCATGAACGTTACTGAAGCTACTCCCAAACCGAGTACCATCTGTCTCAAGCCAGATTTGATTACATTCCTGCCTGTCAAGAATGTAACCAATGCCCCAAGCGCAAAGAGTCCCAAAGCACATAGCAATGCACCAGCAAATATATGGAAATTAGAATTGCCGAAGAAAAACGGGATAATGGGAATTATTGCCCCAATTGAAAACAAGGCAAATGATGAGAGTGCAGCTTTATAGGGCGAGCCAATATCGTCAATAGATATTCCTAACTCTTCGCGTACCATCACATCTCTCGCTCCTTCTTGAGTCGAAAAAATCGAAGCGACAAGTGATCGAGCGGCAGCTTCGCTCATTCCTCTGGCTCTGTAAATTAGTTCCAGTTCCTGTTTCTCTGACTCAGGATCAAGTCTTATTTCTTCCATTTCAATTGCTATTTGGGCTTCTGCGGCCTCTTTAGATGTGGTAACTGAAATCCATTCCCCAAGAGCCATAGAAATTGACCCGGCCAAGAGTCCCGCAAGTCCGGCAAGTACTACGGTCTCTTGATTTGGATTGGCTCCAGCGAATCCGGCAACAAGTAGCATATTTGAGACGAGTCCATCACTAGAACCTAGTACTCCAGCTCGCAGAGTATCTCGCTCTGCCAGTGCGGTGTGTCGATGTTCGAGACGTGTGATTATTTTTCCTGAAGCGCCGGTATTGCCAGTGTTCGCAATAGCTGAAAAAATCCTTGCATGCGAAGCCTCGTCGGCTGGTAGAGCTTCCGACTCCGCTACTGAATCTCCCGCATACATGTCTGCAGCATCTGCTTCAAATGCCTTAATTACAGGGAGGACAAGATCAGGGCCAAAGGTTCGCGCTACCCACATCAACGACCTTGCTCGTGCAGATGGCTGCGGGAGGGCTGTATCTGCATGCAGTTTTTTCAGTTCCTTTTGCCATAGGTCTATATGACGCTGTTCCGACTCAGCAAGATGCGAGTAAACCTCTGACAAACCTCGGTCATCTTCTATTTCGGCAAGTTGTGTGTAGATGTATATTCCGTCAACTTCTTCTGCAAGATACTCTCGATATCGTTTGATAGAATCCTCGTGACTTTTCTCGGCATTCATCAGCTAATCTAGTTTCCGGTGTTGTAAATATTGTTTCGGTTTAATGTAGTAGCCTGAGTCTAATCCATCGATCATTCAAGCAACTTTGTGAGACCATCCTCATCGATTATGGGTGTGCCAAATTTGACAGCCTCGGTGTGCTTTTTTCCACCCCCTGTCCCTGCGAACAGAATAGTTGTGGAACCGGATACTGCTGCACTTACTGACGCACCTTCTTGACGCAAGATCTTTTCCAATTCAGCTCTTTTCCACTGATGAAATGTGCCAGTAACCACGACTTTTTGACCGGCAAATCTGCCGGTGACCTCTTCCACAGGTTCGGCGGTATTGATTCCTTGTTTGACGAGTTCGTCTAACATTTTGCGATTGTCGAAGTCGTCAAACCAGTCACTAACACTCTTGGCCGCTACATCACCAAAACCTTTAATTTCTGCGATATCTTGTTCAGTAGCCTCAGCCAGCATGTCTAACGAAGGAAATACAGTAGCTAAGAGTCTGGCATTGGTCTCGCCAATATGCCTGATACCCAATCCAACTATCAGTCGATGCAAGGGGAAAGATTTACTAGCTTCCAAACTGTTCTGAACTGTAGTGAACCATTTCTCACGGATACCTGGCAATGGGTCGAAGGATTCGATTTTTGATAT
Organism: Dehalococcoidia bacterium UBA2979; assembly: GCA_002348225.1. GTDB lineage: Bacteria > Chloroflexota > Dehalococcoidia > UBA2979 > UBA2979 > UBA2979. Next base: position 1,627 of record DEAP01000098.1, on the reverse strand, counting down.
CCAGTATTCTCGTCTACCACTGTTTAGATTGGTTTTTCTCGCATTTTTCCGAACTGTGTCGAGCTTGTCTTTCAGCGCCAAAATTTCGTTTTTATGTTCCTGTAGCTTATAAAGATCACTTATATCGTTGATGTACCCACTACGGACTAATAGCGCAGCCCTTTCCTCACCAAATCCCTCAATATCGAGAGCGACCTTGGATGTGTAATGTTCAATCCTACGCACTAGCTTGGCAATACAGCTTGGATTTGTGCAGTAATGAGCGGCTTCTGATTCGTTTCTAACTACGTTCCCACTACAGTCAGGACAAAGTTCGGGCATGGCGAACGGGCTAGTATCGGCCGGTCGCAGCGACAGTATGGGACCAAGCACCTGGGGAATGACTTCTCCAGCACGCTGAACAATAACCGTGTCACCTTCGCGAATATCGAGCACAGCGATGTGGTCCGCGTTGTGGAGAGTGGCCACTGAGATATTTGCTCCTCCTACGAACACTGGTTCCAGTTGCGCATAGGGGGTTAGAACGCCAGTCCTTCCTACTGCGACTTCAATTTTTTGTAGGTAGGTACTGGCCTGTTCTGCTTCGAATTTCCATGCAGTTGCCCAGCGAGGATCCCGGCCAGCTACTCCAAGAGACCTTTGAGCGGCGAGGCTGTTTATTTTTATTACTACTCCGTCAATTTCATATTCGAGACTATGTCTCGATTGCTCTAATTCTCCGCAATAACTGGCAACGTCCTCCAAGTTGTTAAAAACCTGAATCGAGTTATTGATTGGAAAACCCAATTCTCCCATCCACCGGAGGGTGTCTATGTGCTGATTAAGACCAAGATCTCCCTGTACCCACCCAAGCTGGTACACAAAAAGCTGGAGGCCACGCTCGGCTGTTATCCTGGGATCGAGATTCCTAAGCGACCCAGCAGCGGTGTTTCTTGGATTGATATACAGTGGCTCGTTATTATTTTTTCTCTCGTTGTTAAGTGTCGCGAATTGTTTTTTCCCAATGTACACTTCACCTCGAACTTCGAATCGGTCGGGAATCTGTATGTCTGAAGTAGGATACAGCCGAAGAGGAAGAGCACGAATTGTTCTTAAATTTGCTGTTATGTCCTCTCCTTCCCTACCATTCCCTCGCGTTGCTCCTCGGGCGAAGACACCATTTTCATAGATGAGTGAAACCGCCAAACCATCTATCTTGGGTTCAACAACAGACTGAAATTCTAAGTCCGGATCGATTCTTAAAATTCTCGTGAACCATGCCGTTAATTCATCTTTGCTGAACACGTTTGAGAGGGAGAGCAGAGGTTCCTGATGCGTGACTGATTCAAATGACTCTGAAACTTTACCGGCTACTCTTTGGGTTGGTGAATTTTCGTCGATCAGTTCCGGGAAATCTGCTTCGAGTTCTCGAAGCTGTTTCATGAGTTCGTCGTATTGACCATCCCCAATTTCAGGACTGTTCAGAGCATAGTATTGGTGATCATGGTGATCGATCTGTCCGCGAAGCTCTTCGTGATCCTTTTTAGCCTTTTCGGGGGAGCGATCAATAGTCATAGCTACTAGAATAATCTAATGATGCATGGCTTGCTCTCAGATAGATGACTGATAGTTACCGCGAATAGTATTT
>DEAP01000032.1 GCA_002348225.1 Dehalococcoidia bacterium UBA2979 | reverse complement strand
CAGATCGATCTTGGAATTGATCCCGCTGCCATCGGGGCAAGAGGTACCCTTTGGAAAGACGCTGAAACTACCCTTGCTGGGGTCGGGGAAGCAGCCCGAATTCCGATAGATCGGGCCGGCGGGGGAGAAGCAGCCAAAAAAGCTCAAGAACGCTTATCCAGTATTTCATCCCAAAATGAAGACGAGATATCTGGCCGCGACCTTGTAGCTTTTGCGGCATTCCCCTTTGATCCCACATTGCCAGGAGAGCTGATTATTCCAAGAATACTTTTACGTTCTCTACCTAATGGAGAATTGTTAGTAACGGCAATCAGCGAAGAAGGCCTATCCGTCAAGGAAGTCACTGAAGAGATTATCTCACAAGCCAATCAACCAAATTTATCAAAACCGACTCATGCTGACATCAAATCTCTTATCTCCCCCGATGTATGGAGAGATGAACTCGTCACTGATGTAATTAGCCGCATCCAAGATGGCGAGCTGGAAAAAATGGTTCTCGCAAGAGAGATTCAAATTACAAGTGATATCGACATAAATGTTGCGCAAGTAGTTCACAATCTCGCTGATACAAATCCCAATGCAATGATTTTTTCCGTCGACAAGTTTATCGGAGCATCACCAGAACTTCTCGTCTCACGAAAAGACGATGTGGTACAAGCAAACCCCCTCGCCGGAACAGCAATACGACTCACTGACGAAGAGGAAGATAAAGAATCGATGGCTTACCTCCTTGAATCAATCAAAGACCAGTATGAACACCAAATAACCATTGAATGGCTCCTCAACGAATTACTCCCATTCTGCTCATACATTGACGCAGATCCGGAGCCTCGGATTGTTTCCCTACCCAACGTCCACCATCTCGCAACCAAAGTTCACGGACGCCTATCTGCCCCACCAGCTTCAGTGCTGGAGCTCGTATCTGCACTTCACCCAACACCCGCTGTTGCAGGAAAACCCCAAGCTGAAGCCATAAATCTAATCACAGAGATCGAAAAAGGCGGACGTGGAAAATATGCAGGGCCCGTCGGATGGGTAGACGCCGATGGAAATGGAGCCTTTGCCGTCGGGATCCGTTCAGCACAAATAACCGGAAAAGAAGCCAATCTTTTCGCTGGAGTAGGAATAGTTGCAGACAGTGACCCCCAGTCAGAATTGGACGAAACCGATGGGAAGTTTCTCACAATGCAACAGGCAATAATGTCAACAATTAGGTAGTCCCTAAAGATGCCCTCCGGATTGCTGTTTTCCGCCAGCAGTGCAAGACTCATAGAGTTGCCGTGAAGACAGGAGAGAACATGGAACTTGGACTTGCAGGAAAGCGGGTAGCCATCACAGGAGGATCGCGCGGAATCGGAAGAGCGATAGCCACCAGAATGCTAGAAGAAGGCGCATCAGTAGCAATTTGCGCACGAGGGCAAGAAGGCGTAGATGAAGCCCTTGCAGAACTTCAGGGCAAAGGAACCGTTATTGGTCAAGCCGTTGACGTCGGAAATGGCGATGAACTAGAAACATGGCTACAAAAATCCGCTGAAGAACTCGGCGGCCTCGACATACTCATAAACAACGCATCCGGCGGCGGCGGCGGCCAGACTGATGAGAAATTCGATGCCAATTACAACGTAGACCTCATGGGCCTAGTCCGCGGCGTCCGAGCAACCGAAGATTTACTCGCAGCATCTGGAGAAGGAGCCGTTCTTACTATCAGCTCAACTGCTGCACTTGAACACTTCGGCCCCGGACCAACTAGTTACAGCGCATTAAAAGCAGCAGCCACTGTCTATGCAGCGGGACTAGCACAAACGCTCGCAAGGAAAGGCATCCGAGTCAACACCATCGCCCCAGGACCTATCTTCTTCGAAAATGGACCATGGGATAAGATCAAGTCCGGCATGCCAGAATTTTATGAAGCAACAGTCGCCGACCAGCCATCAGGCAGAATGGGTAGCGCCGAAGAGGTAGCAAACGTAGCTGCATTCCTATGTAGCCCAGCAGCTTCTTGGGTAACCGGAGCAAACATTGTTGTGGACGGCGGATACACCAAACGCATCGAATTCTAGGAGGAATATATGTCTGGAGAAAACCCCGAAAGAGTAGATGCATATCTAGTTGCCGGCGGCCGATACCATGACATTGACTACGCACGGCTTGAACTCCTAAAACTCCTAGCAGAACACCCACACATCAAACTAAAAGTAGGGTCCGACTATGAAGACGTTGACTCAATAGCAGCATCACAGTTCCTCGTTTCCTACACCTGCGATATCAGGCCATCCGAACAGGCCCAGGAAGCCATCAGAGATTGGGTAAACGAAGGAGGACGATGGCTAGCATTGCATGGGACGAATTCTGCGCTGGATTTAAATCCACCAAATCCAGTATCTTCACCGCGTTGCTTCCCTGTATGGGCTGAACTTCTAGGGACACAATTTATTTCCCATCCGCCAATACAACCATTTCCTGTGGAACTCGCAGATCCAGACCACTGGTTAGTAGAAGGAATCGACCCCTTCGAAACCGATGATGAACTCTACCTTTGCGAATACCATAATCGTGACACTCTCCACCCACTCCTAAAAACAGAATGGCTCGGCGAAACACCAGGATTTGAAGAATCCGACTGGCAGAATTGCGACCCAGTCCACCTGATCATGTATCTCAAATCCCATGGAGAAGGCGAAATCCTCTACAACAATCTCGGGCACTGCCGAGGCCACTGGGATATGACCAACCTTGGAGTGAAGTACTACCCGAATGTAGAGAGATGCTCCTGGGAAATACCGCAATACCACGAATTATTGCGGAGAGGGATACGATGGGCCCTAGGACAACAAAGTTAATTCAACATAAAGAGAATTAGCAGGATCATTTCTCGATAAGTACAATAACCTAAATCCCAAAACTCTGATTGGAGCATTAAAACCAATGGCGACGAAACAGCAAAGCAAGATTTCGAAAGGAGTGCTCCTTGACCTGCACCGACGCATGGTGCGTATACGCCTTCTCGAAGAAGCTGCAGGGCGTCTTGCCTCAGAAGCTAAAATCCCGGGTTTCATCCATCTCTATGTAGGAGAGGAAGCCGTAGCCGTAGGAGGTTGCGTGGCGCTTAACGAAGACGACCAAATTACCTCAACACATCGAGGCCATGGCCATCTCGTCGCTAAAGGAGGCCAATTCAAACCCATGATGGCAGAATTTATGGGCCGGTCAACTGGATATTGCAAAGGAAAAGGTGGATCAATGCATATTTCCGACCTTGACCTAGGGATGCTCGGAGCAAACGGAATAGTCGGTGGAGGAGTCCCGCATGCTGTTGGAGCAGCATTCGCAAACAAATACCGGAAAAATAACCTCGTAACAATGGCATTCTTCGGAGACGGATCCACCAATATTGGTGCTTTCCACGAAGCAGCGAACATGGCCTGCGCACTCCACCTTCCCGTGATCTTCATGTGCGAAAACAACGAATATGCCGAATACACTGCACGGGAACGTGTGATGGCAATCACAGATGTTGCCGATAGAGCTGTAGCATACGGCATGCCGGGCGTCATCGTTGATGGAATGGATGTGGTA
>DEAP01000042.1 GCA_002348225.1 Dehalococcoidia bacterium UBA2979 | reverse complement strand
ATCACAGGCTCTCATAGTCGCTCTGAATATCCCTACCTTCCGACAATGGCAGGGATCCGATCGCGTACTGCTTGAAAGAGGAGTATCAGTAGCGGCTTCAGTTGCCTATTGGGCATCGTCAACCAAATTGGCGGTAGGACTGATTGCAAATGGAGCTTTTCCTGAGGCTGACCGCACAATACGGATTGGAGCCGGCAATGGACCCGAACAGATTAGTCAAATTCTTGAAGCCCTTGCCGCTGTGCAAAATTTTACTACTGGCGAACTTGCCACAGAATTGGAAAATCCGCGACATCCACTACCTATAGGCAGTACCGTAGTCGTGATTGCCGCTGTAATGCCTCCCGCCCTGTCACTCACTTTGAACAAGCTGCGGAAAAAAGGACATATCGTGAACGTTCTCAGAACGTCACTACCGGATTGGGATCCAGAAGGATTTGAAACCCTGGAAAATATCCCATTAATTGAGGTAGCTGATCACATGGATATATTGATGAGTGGAGGGACTGAAATAACCAATCAGGCATCCCAAATTAACGATCTGAGTGGTCAAACTGTCCACATGTCAGAGAGTAACGAAGAATAATCATTTTGAAAACACGACATCTTCTAGATACCTCCTACATCATCACAGAAGCTCTGGTCTGGTTTATGGCGCTGCGGCTGCTAAGTACTTTTTTTATGCGAGGACATCAAACGTCCCTTTTAAGTGATATTCAAAGACAGCCGGCTGAACCGATCAATCAAGACCTGCTGATCACTGCAAAACTGACTATAGAGAACACAACTGACACTATTGTGAGCGGTCCAAATCTCATTCTGATAATTGCTGTCGCCGCCTCAGCGTTTCTGTTCCGGCGATTGTTAGATTACCTAGGAATTGGCGGACGACTTGCAGTATTTTTAATGTCCATAATGACAATTCTGTCGATAAACGTAGCCCTTCATCTCCATTTATCAAGCCTCCAATTTTGGAACACGGCAGCTATTTTTGACAGTTTCGAAGAGGCAAGATTACCGGCAGTGACGAATGATTTACTCAATCATATTGTTGAGTCTGGTGGCGTCACAGCCTATGCAGGCGATCAGATTGTCACTCTGGTGTTAGCTGGCTTTCTGATGATATGGATACGATTCTTGATTGTGGGCGCTTCAAATGTGACAGTGTCGAAGGTGTCACGTTCTTGGGGAATCGGATTTCTGGCAAATCTGATTTTACTCATACTTGGTGGTCTCAATGAAATACCTTTGGCACCATTCGTGGCTATACATTTTGTCTTAGGCGCGTTTACTCTCGCCTTGTCTTACCTGAATGGCGTCAGACCGGAGACTGGGGTCAAAGGGAAACTCGCGCCTTGGACATACTCACTTGCTGGCACCATGTTCATTTTGTGTCTGGTTGGGCTGGTGTTCTGGTTGATAACCAAAATAGATATCTCACCGATATTCAACCCCCTATTCGATCTATTAGGTGAAATAATTGGCAGGATAATGGTTATTATCCTCACCCCAATTTTCTGGCTATTGAAATTTTTTCTGAGTTTGCTCGGTCCACAAAGCTCAAGTTCGATGGCGCCAGAACCATGTGGCGAACTACTTAAAGCGGTTAATGCAGCAATTTCAAAAGGAGACACGATTCTTGCAGATCAATTGAATAAAGAATACAAAGCTTGTCTTGCACCACCTGCACAAAATCTACATGACGAAGCGTCTCAAGTTCCGCCGTGGATAGGAACCGCTTTGAAATCATTCGTGTTGTTTGTATTGGGGTATGCCTTCTATAGAATTTTCTTATTCATCGTCGGCCTTGTCCGGGGAAAGAATGAAACGGATGATGAAGCCTCGGAAAGGTACACGACGCCAAACTCAAGTGGCTCATTACTCGAGCTAATTCAGGATTTGCTCCCTAGACGAAAATCCATGTCTAAGGCCTGGATGCAACGCCATGCCATATATTCTTTGTGGGGAGAACTCGAAAAAGACGGCTCAATACGTGGTATGCCTCGATCAGCAGGTGAAACCGTAGATGAATATGCCAGCGCTCATCAGAAGTACTTAGGCACGCCGGCTCATCCGATTGCTCAACTTTTTGATAAAGCACGATACGGAAGAATTTTTCCAGATGAAAATGACCTGCAAAAAGCACAAAATGCACTGACAGACTGGCGTAAAAGCAGCCTAATCACAGAAGAGCTGAAAGACCAAGTGCAGGCTGCACGTAATCCTGATTTCGAGAGTGATAGGATTTCATATGCTGAAGCTGCATTGAGAGAAAAAAATGAAAAGGAAAGAGATCAGAGATTAGAGGCAGATGATCCAGACGCATTACCTTACTAGAAGGCTAACCGAATGAAAGTATCTATTGCAGAAAGTCGATTCGATGTCAATCCAATAGGAAACACTTGTCTTGTGATTGATGTTCTCAGAGCTACCTCAGTCATGGCTGTCCTCTTAGAGCAAGGAGTAAAACAAATATATTTGGCTGATTCAATCGAATCAGCTCGTGACCTTAAGGCTAATCTGCCTATCCCTGAGGAAGTATTAATGATCGGGGAGAGAAATTCTTTACCTCCGGATGATTTCGATGGAGGAAATTCTCCATTAGCTTTTCTACGACAATCTAAAAAAATGCGGCTTCCATCAACCGTCATAATGGCGACAACGAACGGAACACCCACTCTACTCTCCTGCGTAGGTGCGGAACTCATAATGCCAATAGCTCCCGTTAATCTGGATGCGACGGTTCAACGTGCTGTCAGGGAACAAAACGACATCGTCATCGTGTGCTCGGGCTGGGAGGGAGCACCAGCAGAGGATGACTTTCTGGCTGCAGCCCTTGTCGTTGATGCACTTGAAACATCTGGTGCCGTTCTTTCTGACTCAGCCTCTGACGTTAAATCTAGATACGCATCTCAATACGAAAATTCGATCAGTTTGAGTGCTGCTCTTACTAAAACTGAACATGGCCAACGGTTATTGAAGAATAACTTTGAAGAAGATATCGAATATTGTGCTCAAACTAATCTGATTAATGTGACCGGCCATTTGGAGACTGACATCAATGGACATTCTTTAATTGTTTCTGATTAGAATAAAAACATCGAAAGGAAAGTTATATGCGCGCGGAAGTCATATCAATAGGCACGGAAATATTGCTCGGCGAAATTGTTGATACAAATGCTGCATATATTGCTTCACGGCTACCCCAATTCGGAATTGATATGTTGTACACAAGCCAGGTCGGCGATAACCCTGACAGACTGTTTGAGGTATTTGAGAGAGCTTGGAATAGGTCTGATATTGTCTTTGCAACTGGAGGGCTCGGACCAACAGAAGATGATTTGACTCGGGAAACGATTGCCTCTGTATTACAGGAAGATCTGTATCAGGATGAAGACCAGGCAACTGCTCTGCGTACGCTCTTCGAGGCTCGCGGTGGGTATATGCCCGAACGAAATTTGAAACAGGCTCAGTTAATCAAATCAGCACGAGCCATCGAAAACCCACGCGGCACCGCACCAGGATGGTGGGTTGAACGTGAAAATAAAATAATCGTTGTAATGCCAGGTCCTCCTCCAGAGATGATCCGAATGTGGGAAAATGAGATAGCTCCAGAACTAGAAAAACAAGCTTCCTCCATCCTCGTTTCTAGAACCCTCAAAACATCAGGCATCGGGGAAGGCACGCTCGATGAAATGATTACTCCACTATTACATTCAACTAATCCGTCTATTGGCGTGTACGCACGTGCTGACGGAGTCCATGTCCGCATCAGCGCAAAAGGAAACAGCCGCAAGTCTGCGTTAGATTTAATCCGACCTGTTGAGACAGAAGCCCGTAATATTTTAGGAACGGCTATATGGGGTGAAGATGAAGAATCACTGAGCGGTGCCGTGGGTCGAATGCTGATAGAACAGGGCTTGACTCTTGCCTTGATGGAGTCAGCAACTGGTGGCGCACTAGCCTCTAGTTTTACTGACATAGATGGTTCATCGGAATACTTTCGAGGTTCACTAGTCACGTATGCCACTGATACGAAAATCTCAATGGGGGTCGACTCTGACACAATAGCCAAGCACGGCGTCATCTCAGAAAACACCGCTAAAGAAATGGCAGTGCGAGCAAGGGAAGTCCTAGGTGCCAGTTTAGGGATTGGGATTACTGGGATTGCTGGGGGAAACGAAGTAGAAGAGCAGCCTCCCGGGACTATGCATATCGCATTATCAGACGACAGTGGGTTCCTCGAATACTCTCACTCTCGTTATTATCAAGGTAGAGAAGCCGCAAAAAAAAGGGCTGTCCTCACTGCTCTCACAATGCTTCGGCAGTATCTAATAAACAAATAGTGGGGGATGCTATGTTGGTATGGTGCACTGGGGTAAGCGGTTCAGAACGCACCGAATTCCTTCGAGAAGCTGCTGAGTATATTAATGAGGACCCGAACGACAGGAGACGAGCCGAGGTATTCGATGTCGGACAGATGCTCAATGCTGTTCCAGCACATCTTCGCTATAGTGATAATCACACTGATCTACTTGACGGAAATGAAGACTTATTGCACCTCCACCGCGTATCCGCTCTCAGCGAACTCAAAGATCAGATACTCAACTCCACAGCCGATATAAAACTAATTTCCACTCATGCGGCCTTTATGCGGGCAGGCCGACTCGTATCTGGCATGGACATGAATTTATTCAAACAATTATTTGCCGATGATGTTAATTTGTTCATTACGGTTACCCATGACGCCAATATCATTTGGTCGAATCTGCAGGCACGAAAAGAATGGCAAGATCAATTAGAACTTACTGATATTGTGATGTGGAGAACCTACGAGACGTCGATTACCCGAATACTCGCCGAATTTCTAGGGGTGCGATTCGTTGAACTTGCGCGGAGGTCCAATCCTTCGGGAATACAGGGCCTCACTAGAACTCGTCCCGCACCGAGCATATATCTATCGTACCCAATCACATCTATCTTGGAAGAAGATCCTGATCTCCTTGAAAGGGCAGCTGATTTCGGTGATCAGCTGATGAAAGCAGGTTTTGTTGTATACGATCCTTTGAGTATCCAAGATTTAAATTCTCCGCAAACAGGAGAGTTTCATCTCACTGATGAAGATCCTCCGTTGGAACAGGCCCTTTCTGCAAATAGATATATCGAAAGTCAGATCCTCTCTCGTGACTTACAGTGGGTCGATCAGGCCGATATGGTTGTCGTCTATTATCCAACTGAGTTGGTTTCGCCCGGAGTCTTCGCTGAGATGTCCCACGCGCGTGACGTAAGGCGACCAGTCTACCTCTGTGAATTTCCCGGAAGAGTCTCCCCTTTCCTTGGGATGTTCCATCAGGCCGCATTTGATTCCATTCAGGAGACGGTCAGTGGACTCACAAAGTTGTACAAGGAACAATTACAAGCCTCAAAGAATACCTAATGTCCCTATCACCTATCCCTATCCATCTTGCAACTAATACCTGCTGGTTACTACCACTGGACAAAAATGATTCGTGGCTCCTTGTGGATGCAGGACCAGATCTAGTATCGCACTCCTCACCAGAGTTCTCGTGGGATTTGCTCAGTGCGCAACTTGCCCAGCACGAGTTAATACCGTCGAACATCAAGAAGGTCCTAATCACACATGAACATATTGATCACGCAGGGTTGGCATCCCGATGGGCCAAAGAAGGAGCTACAATCCTCGTCCATCCAGAAGCGATATCGACCCTGACTAAAGGGATCAGAGCATTTGAAGATGACCGAGAAAACCGGTTCTCATATCTCGTACAAAGAGGAGTTCCATCAAGTATTGTTGATGAAATCAAATCGCAAACCAACACTAATTCTATGTGGTGGATTCCGTGCCCTGAGAACGCACTGCACCCAATATTAGATCAACACGAGATTATGCTTCGGAATCATGAAACTCTTGTAATTCATTATGCGCCCGGTCACACTCGGGGAAATTTGGTAGCAGTCACTTCTACTAGCAAGCTACTATTCTCTGGTGACACTGTTCTCGAACATACCATCCCCACCGCCGGTCTTCATTTAGGTCTGGAAAGCCTGAATGAATTTGAGTCTGTCCAGCACTGGCCATCACTCCCGTTATTTATTCAATCGGTCAAAAAGCTTGCACAGAGTGATATCCAGGTAATCTACCCAGGCCATGGCACAGCTATATATGACCCTGACAAAGCGTTCAACAGGTTTATTCTTCATCACTCCAAACGAGCCAAGAAAGTGATGATGGCAAGTGAAACAGTTGGAACGGATAACCCTTATTTAATAGCCAAACACATGTTCCCACGCCTTGGGAATAGGAGACTCGCACAAGCGATGATCGAAATCATCGGCCACCAAGATTTAAAGCAAGTACAAGACTTGAATTAGATACTGTCGTTCTACTCAACCGCCAAGTGTCTGTAAAGTGTAGGAAGTCTACGAGGCAAGCTCTCGATGTCGTCGACGACCTCGTATCCAATGTCATCACACATCTGCTGCAGATAGTCATGTCCTTCTTTATCCACAGTTATCAAAAATGGCGTGATCCCATCCCGCTTAGCCTCAAGCAGTGCCTGCTTCGTATCATGCACTGCATACTCTTTTTCTGTCCGATCTTTACCATAGCCATGATCCTGTGGCCGTCCATCCGATACTAATATGAGAATCTTCACTTTAGAGTCATGCTCATTCAATTTGTGAATAGTATGACGAATCGCCGGCCCCATTCGGGTTGAGCGAATAGGCTCTATTTTTCCAATACGTCTCTGAACGAGCTCACTCATAGACTCATCAAGATCCTTGATAACGTGAAACTCAACGTTGTCGCGTCCATAGCCGGAGAATCCATATATTCCGTAGGAATCACCTATGGCCTCTAGAGCTTCCACGATCAGAACAGCTGATTCCTTCTCAAGATCAATAATTCGTTTAGGTGGCTCAATCATTTGGCTAGCTCTGCGCGCGGCTAACCACTGGAAATATTTCCGCGGATCTCCATCAAAATCATCATCATCATCATCAGAATGAGATTGGCGTTGTTTCTCAATTTCTTCGTCTGTTGAAGCCGACATGTCAAGAAGAAAGGCAACTGCCACATCACGTTCAATTTTATTTCGCTTGTTATATACACGGCCGGTCGGACCTATCCCTGCCTTCTTATCTATATAGAATTCGATCGCTAGATCTACGTCGAGTTCGTCACCGTCTTCCACTCTCTTTATTTTCTTGAAAACTTCCGGTCGCATCAATTCGAACTGTTTTCTAGTTTCCATCACGAGGCCATGATGTTTGCGAAGTGTCTCTGAATAGAATTCAGGCTCCTCTTCGGCTTCATGAAACCTCTGTCCCACACGAGTCCAACGAGGTCGATAATCAGATGCGCGAAAATCCCACTCGTCGTAGTAGGACCAATCGATCTCTACTGGCAGTTCTTTTTCTTCTCCTTCACCATCACCCCCAGATGATTCATCCGATCCTGATGTCTCATCATCTGATTTACCTTCCCCGGAAGGTGTAGCTGCTTGTTCGAGGTTTTCCAAAAACATACCCAAGGATTCATCCAAATCACCTTCGGCCCATTCGGCGATTGTTATTTCAACTGAGTTCTCTAGTAGTTCCTTTAGCTGCTCCTTGGTTAATGGTGTACCTTCACCATCAACGTTGCCCTCTTGTTGCTGCTTCAATCGTGCGAGAAGCTGAACCAACTCTGGCTTGAAATCGCCTCTGAATTCCGGTTGAGGCGGATTCTCAAACTCCACCTCTTGTTCATTAGCCTGCATATCCATCGGTGGGCCGTCCCCGGACGGCATTGCAGGTTGGATACTAAGCATGTCTTCGGTGGGCACGTCAAATTCAAATTTTCCATCGGCCATGGAGGGGGTAATGTTGGGAATACGTTGCGCAATATCATAGATCACTGCCGAAACTTCAGCCGAGTCCTGCACCGTTGCCTCTTCTTCCTCCACAAGTTTTAGCGCTGAAAGACCGTTCTCCAAGAATTCTCTGTAGACTGTTGGCCATCTCATGGTTTCAGGACGACCCAGGGACGCACGTAAAAGATTTTCCACAAAAGCGGAACGAAGCGGCATATTTTCTATTCTTGGCCGTCGATTAGCCTCATATGCTTGAAGTTGTTTTAGCCACTTTCTAATACCGCCGTATTCTCGACCTACATAAGCGTCTACGCGGGTATCCTCAATTACCGTAAATATGCCAGAAATCAGTGATCTCTCATCAAACGAGTTGAAGTATCGTTGCATAGCGGTAACTGCAGCAGCCTTGGGTTCGTCATCTCCCTCGGGGCTAGTATCTTCACTGCTTGCTTCCCGGTCCTCGACAGTTGCAGAAGTAAATGAGCCATCCTGATTCCACTTATACGCGAAAGAGCCAAACTCGATTCTACCCGTTTGGTGTGTGGCGAATACTTTATATGACTGAAAGTTAGCCTCCTGAGCTTCAAATGTCGACACAAAAGGAGGAAGATAGATAGATGATCCTTCAGTTGTAGCTACTGATTCCTGTACCCACCCAATATTCTGGTCGACAAGCTCTTCAACCGAATATATAGCGATTTGCTCTCCTGTTAGTGCCTTCGCATACATCCTTAACAGTGTGCTGATAGTTGACAATTCCACTCGTGAGGAAAGAGCCTGAAGAGCTGCTTCCGCCCTAGTAGATTCAAGTCTGAAAAATGCTTCAGCCCCCTCAGCATTGTTTTCGGAAATTAAAACATCGCTGCCGATGTTAGACCACTCTCTAAGTTGCTCCGGCGTGAGTCGCGAACTTGCGAACGGAACAATTTTTAGGTATTCCATTGCCGCTGTTGGGCTACCGAGGGCCAAGTCCGAGGCGAAATTAATATGCTCCGCATGTGTATCATCCGGCAGTTGCCCGAGAGCATCAGCAGCATCCGCGAATAGAGGAAATGCTTGCCTACCAACTTCGCTCGTCACTTTAGCCGAAAGTTCGAGGAACCCTGATCTATATTGAGAATTAATAGATGCAATAAGGTCCGGTCCTCGCTCGAAATATAGTCGAGTGTCCGCCCATGACGCACGGGTGACGGCCCGGGCAAAATCTAAAAATGGTTCCCTGTCAGGCTGCTCAAGTTCTTTGAATATCTTTGGAGATGTCTCAAGACAGGTACTTGCGAGTTCATAAGAACGTTCGGTAAGCGCATCTATAATCGAAACCAATTTCTCGACTGAATGAAGGGGTAATACCGACAACAGATCTGGTGTATGTTCAAAGTATGCCGCGGATAAAGTTCCAGATTTCCAGTTGCCGCGAAACAATCGATCACCCTGCTTTGACCATTCCGAAAGTTCATCCAAGGAGATATGAGTTAGGACTTCAGGAGTGAATTTCAAAAACGAAGCTGCGACTAACGATGATTTTTGAGCAAGCTCCTCCGCTATGCCTGCCCAAGCGATTACCCCTTCAAAATCCGTCTTCTCATGTATGGATGGTGAGGATCTAAAATATTCGGTGGCTGCTTCCCATGCACGTAAACTTTGCCCCGCTAGTGATATACCCGTCTTTGCCCATTGATCCAGTTGATCGGAACTGAGTTCCGCACTTAGTGCAGTAGCACTCCGATTGAATTCGTCCGGCAGCGACGCTCCATAACCGCGTAATTCTTCTTCGTATTTCGCTACGAGCTCAGCCACATTAGAGTCGGGCATCAGCCACCTCAACCGATCTGGTAAAAATCAATTTATTCATCGAAAATAGAGGTGACAACCTCTTCTATCGAACGTTGAACCTCTCCGTCATCTGTCAGTGACCAAACTATAGCAACCTGACACGCTCGGCGCGGTGAAATACCGGCCGCAATAAGTTTGCCAGCATAAACCAATAGTCGAGTAGAGACGCCCTCGCCTAGACCATGCTCCTTCAGATTTCTCACCTTCTCAGCTAATTTAGCAAGATCACGTGCGAATTCAGCTGAAGCCCCAGATTCTCTCTGTATAATTTCAGTTTCCTGATCGCGATCCGGATACCCAAAGTCAATCGCTATGAATCTCTGTCGAGTCGAATGCTTCAAATCTTTTAAGGCTGATTGATACCCGGGATTGTATGACATCACAAGAAGGAATCCATCGGCTGCCTCAAGTAACTCACCTCTCTTTTCGACCGGCAACAATCTTCGGTAATCAGTCAGAGGGTGAATCAGAACAGTAGTATCTTTACGAGCCTCAACTACCTCATCCAAATAACAAATGGCGCCCGCCTTTGTTGCTCTAGTGATTGGACCATCAATCCATCTGGTTTCATCGCCTTCCAAAAGATATCTTCCCACAAGATCAGATGCCGTCAAATCTTCGTGACATGCAACCGTAATAAGTGGCACACCTTCTTCACTGGACTGACCTTCAGCGTTATGCAATCTCCAAGACATATGCTCTATGAAACGAGTTTTACCTACACCAGTCGGGCCTTTGAGAAGAACAGGAATATTGTTCTCATAGGCGGCTTCGAACAGTCGGATCTCGTCGTTAATCTCGAGATAGTAGGGCTCTTCGGTGAGCCTGAAATCTTCAACTGCTAATTGTGTGAATCCGGATGCATTAGTAGTCATGGTGTCCCTATTCTTTCAAAATACTCAATTAGACGCCTGGGAAGAAAAGAATGTGGAAAATGATGATTGAATCAATTCCCGCCATGCATCACGACCGCAACGCGACCATCCACGATATTCTCGGATGCTGACTCCTAGCGGTCAAGGCATCAACCAACAGTCCGCTCAAGATCTATCACTTAGCTCTTGCCATGCGGCATCAATACGGTCTGAAAACTCCTCTATCGACGAATCATTATGTATGACTACATCGCCATAATTCTCACGCTCATCAACTGACATTTGGGAGTCAATCCTTGATTGAGCTCCATCTCTATCCAAGTTATTTCTTGCCATTAACCGCTCTATCGCTATCGACTCAGGTACGCTCACAACCCACACTTCATCACACAAGTCCTGCCATTCCGCCTCTATAAGAACTGCCGCCTCCAGAACGATTTGTGCAGTCGGATTGTTTTCTCTGATCGATTGAATCTCAGCTTCAGCCAAGAGACGAATCTCAGGCCAGACTATGGAATTTAATTTTTCTAAACCATCTGGAGACGAAAAGACTTTCGGACCGAGCACCGCACGATCGATTTCACCATTGTCGCCTACTATCTCATCACCAAACTCAGCCACAACATTGTCAAAGCCACGGGTACCAGGAGCGTAGGATTGGTGACCAAGAAGATCTCCGTTGATTGAGTGAGCTCCAAGTTCGGACAACCTCTCAGCAGCTAAACTCTTACCTGATGCAATTCCGCCTGTGAGACCGATGACGCTCATGATGCTCCCCTACTAGTTAGTGATTTGTAATTTTCAATCACTCGGTTAGTTGCCCGCTGCCTTTTTAAGTTCCTCGATCAGTGCCGGCACAACCTGCTTGTAGTCACCGATTATTCCGTATCTTGAGAAAGACCATATATTCGCCTCTTCGTCCCGATTAATGCCCACAATAGTTTTCGATCCTGAACAGCCCGCCATATGCTGACTAGCACCCGATACAGCAACCGCCAGATACAAGTCTGGTGTCACCACTTTCCCAGTAAGTCCTACTTGCTGACTCGGCGGATACCAACCTAGATCGACCGCCGCACGCGAAGCTCCCACTGCAGCTTTATCTACCCCTATAGCGGCTGCAATTTCCTCGATTTGACCGAATGCTTCCGCTTCTCCAAGTCCTCGACCACCACAAACTACAACCGGAGCATCTTGGATTTGTAAACCTTCAGACGTTGCTTCTTCTGTTGCAATTATGACTGTCCTTGACTCACCAGCTCCTGGGAGCTCCTCAGTACTTGCCGGACCAGAACCTGACTCGAGTATCTCGAAAGATTTAGCCCTCACTGTAGCGATAGCTGGGCTCGTTTCAAACCCATAAGTGGCCATCGCATTACCACCAAAGCACGGTCTCGTTGCTTTGGTTGCCCCACCTTCGTTACTGATAGAGACACAATCCATCGCAACAGCTGTTCCCAATCGATGTGATAGACGAGGCCCTATTTCTCGGCCGACAATACTCTGAGCGATCAGGACTACGTCCGGGCTAGATGATTCTACGGCACCCGCAATCGCATTTAACCATTGATCGCCACGAAAACTATCGTATTCGCTATCGTCATTTACGTAGGCTACAGTTGCCCCAATACAAGAAGCGGCTGCTGAGCTCGCGCCAGCACCAAGTAGCGTGACACCAACTGTCCCTCCGTCGGAAAGACTCGAAGCTCCAGCCAACAATTCCAAAGTCGTGGTGCTTGCCGCACCACCATCTAACTCACCAATGACAAGTATGTTTTGTGCCATTATTTCACCTATCCCCTACAAATTTTTCAATTAAAAAACTAGATCAACTTATCTGCCTGTAATTTTTGGACCAGGGCAGCCGCCTGTTCCTGTGGTGTGTCACCCTCCATGAACTCAACATTAGAGTCCGTTTCTGGAATATATAGTCTCTCAACCTTCAGTCTCGAGCCCGAAGCTCCAACATCGGAGGGATCAAGACCAAGGTCAGAAGCTCCTAACTGAGTGACTGTTTTTTTTGCTGCAGCCATGATTTGGGGGAGTTTTGGATACCTTGGTTCACCAAACTCATTCGACACGGTCACAACTGCTGGTAACTGCGTCGATACGGTTTCAAATCCGTCAGTCAGGACTCGCTGCACTGAAATGTTTCCATCACCGTACTCAACTCCCTTGGCAATAATTGCCGAAGCCCAGTTAAGTTCTTCAGATAACAAGAGGCCAACCTGGCCCATATCCCAATCTGCCGCCTGTCTGCCACAGAAAACTGCGTCGACGTCTCCGAGGTGATTGATCGCCGCTGCGAGAACTTTCGCTGTGGTATATGAATCACCGCCCTCAAACGCCTCGTCATTCAGGAGAACACCCTCATCAGCGCCCATCGCAAGTACTTGCTTTATTGCTGCACGGGCCGAATCAGCACCCATAGATATAACAGTAACTTTCGAATCATCTCCTTGCGACTCCTTGATTCGTAGAGCCGCCTCCGCTGCTATCCCATCAAACTGTGACAGAATCGGCGATATACCAGGTGCTGGAACCACTGAATTAGTCGCTTCATCTATTTTGAATGCCGACGGTGGTGTGTCTGGATCTGGTATTTGTTTTGCACAAACAACTAGGTGCATTAGTTACCCCCTTATATTCACGTGCCCAAACAGGGCCTCAACTATCGATGATATCGCAGTCACAGCTTGTGTCCACCGATAAATTAGGGTAGTTCACAATTTTTGAAGCAGTGATGCCATCAAGCTCTTGCTCGAACTGGAAAATGTGACTAGTCTTCGGTTGGATTTGAATCCATCTTGGGACCAAAGACCGCAGCCTCCAGCAACTCAGCCACATCAAATGGTTTGATTCGTCCTTCTTCCTCCGGCTGGATAGAGGGAACTCCGTCTTCAAACATCTGAATACAGAAAGGACAGTTACTTATAACCTGATCAGCACCGGTTGAGACAGCCTCCTCGGTCCGGACGTGATTCACACGTCGCTCGCCGATTTCTTCCTGCCACATATTGCCGCCACCAGCTCCACAACACAAACCTCGACTTAAATTCCGTTGCATTTCAACAAGATTAGCTCCTGGAACCATTTCAATGATCTGTCTAGGGGCATCGTATGTCCCATTCATTCGACCGAGGTAACACGAATCGTGATAGGTGACATCGGAGGTGACTGCATACTTCGGTTTTAATCTTCCGTCTTCCAAAGCTCCTGCCAGGAATTCAGTATGGTGTAGCACCTCAAAATTACCGTTGAACTGCGGATATTCATTTTTGAATGTATTGAAACAGTGGGGGCAGTTAGTAATAACTTTTTGAACATTTTTGCCATTGAAAGTTTCGATCAACTGTTGAGCAAGGATTTGAAACAGATATTCGTTCCCGAGTCGACGTGCCGGATCGCCATTGCATGTTTCTTCTTGTCCCATCACGCCAAAAGACGCTCCTGATTCTCTCAGCAACTTAAACACTGATTGGGTGATTGGGAGATTTCTCTCAACTAACGAGCCTGAACAACCAACCCAATACAAATAGTCCTGGGTGCCGTCAAAAATAGCCACCTCGCCAAGACCCTCCATCCAAGTAGTGCGCTCGAGAGCTGTACCACGCCATGGATGACCTCTCATCTCGATATTCTCCAAGGCCGCCTGGGCATTTGCTGGTAATCGGGCCTCGTTCATTACTAGAAATCGTCTCATATCTACAATCGTTGGCACGTGCTCGATCAATACAGGGCATTCTTGCACGCAAGCTCCACATGTCCGGCAGGCCCAAAGAGTTTCATCTTTGATGACGTCACCCACCATCGCGATGGGGGACACCTCCCGGCCCGCATCACCAGTAGCATGACGATGCATCTGAATATCTGGACCTACATCAGCCAAATGAGCCTTGAGATCCTGTATAAGATGCATGGGTGATAGAGGTTGCCCAGAAATATTCGCCGGACAAACTTCTGTACACCGTCCGCATCTAACGCACGCATCTAACTCAAATAATTGTTTCCAGGTGAAGTCTTGTACATGGCCAACTCCGAAAACTTCCTGCTCTTCGATGTCCTTGATTTCCGCAAGTCGCCCAGGGGCGTCCGTTCTGAGGAAGAAAGCATTGATCGGCGCAAAAATCAGGTGATCCAAGCGCGTAAATACGATCAGCCCCAACCACGAGAAAGCAAGCACAACGTGCACCCACCAAGACCAAGTATGTAGCGCCAATATCTCACTTTGCGGGTTTTCTGGACTTGACACCGAAAATCCAAACGAATCAATTCCTTGTGCAAGCACCCACGACACAAATGACCATCTAGCCCAGTCAGGATGTTGGACCAGTTCCGTCTCGATAATCCGAGCCGATTCAACCACGAATCCCGTCACCAGAATTAGACCAAGTCCGACAATAATAAGGTGGTCTTCAACCCTTTCATCCCAACGAATTCGATGGTGCGAGGCGAAATAGCGTCGGTACAAAGCCATACCCACGCCTATCAATCCGATTAAACCAAAGAGGTCGCCATAGAAAGAGAAAAATAAGTAGTAATTACCGTGTAAAAAGTCAAGAGGTGTATCGTCTTGCAACGCGACTTGAGCAGTAACTATTGTTAAAACTATTATCGAAGATGATATACACCAGTGCATAATTCCGGCATAACGATCACGACGTACCTTATCCTGACCTGCGCCATAACGACCAACATTCCTAAGTCGTGCTGGTATTTCCTTGAGAATACCGTCTGTAGGCTTACCTATCATCCATAAGGATGCGTGTCTAACAAACCCAAACGTTAAAAGACCAACTAAACCGGCGAGGAAAACATATACCACCCACGGTTGTGCGACGTTGAAGAAGGTCTCACGACCTGCGATATCAGACGCGCGAGTGCCCGCAAAAACACCAGTCGCTGATATCCAGACTGCGGGGCCCCACCACGCACCTAGTAAAGAAGACGATTTCGACCGTACAGCCATCGCAGTATTCGACAAAGTTTCAACTGTCGCATCATGAGTCATTGGCTACACCAAACTACTATTATTCGTTGCTCGAGTCATATTCTAAGGGGAACTCTAGTTCGTGTACGTGTCTCTCAGATCTGTTTTCAGGACCTTGCCGAGATGGTTCCTCGGCAGCTCATCAACCCACTCATAGGAAGAGGGTGCCTTGTAAGAAGCTAATCGCTCTTTTACAAAGACTGTCATATCAGCGTCACTAGGCGTAGCAGAATCCTTATTTGGAATCAGAACCGCCATTACCACCTCACCCCACTCCACATCCGGAATACCAATGACCGCAGCCTCAGACACCGAGGAATGTTCCTCTAATACGTGCTCAACTTCGGCAGGGGCGATGTTTTCACCACCACGAATAATCATATCTTTGATTCGCCCTGTTATGAACAAATAACCACCGTCATCTATTCTTCCGACATCACCGGTGTGAAGCCACCCATCTTGCAACGCGCTATCTGTCTCGTCTTCTCGACCGTGATAGCCACGCATGATCCTATCGCCACGGATACAAATCTCACCATCCTCGCCGTCAGGCAGTATCTCACCCTCAGGTGATTTGATAGCTACATCAATATCTGCCATGGGACGACCAACCGACTGTAGTCGCTGGATAACCTTCTCATCTTCAGCACCATCACCTGTTAGTCGGTGATCGTCAGTGCCGAGAAATGTAATAGACCCCGTCGCCTCGGTTTGACCAAACGCATTCATAAGTCCAACATCTTTCCCTTCAGGACCAAACACGTCAACAGCACGGCGGACAACTTCAAATGGCATAGGCGCGGCACCGTAGGTTATGAGCTCAAGTTTCGATAGGTCATAGTTCTCAAAACCATCCGCTTCCATGATTCTCTTGAGCATCGTAGGAACAACAAATGAATGGGTTACGCCTTCATTCTCGCACATACTCAACCAGTCACTCGGATCGAATGCTGGCAGTAGAACTAGCCGTCTACCAGAAAATACTGCCGACATCATCGTCGTCGCGCCCGCTATATGGAAGAACGGAACTGAAACCAACATCACCTGCTGATCGGAGATAGGATCAGGCGGTGCCTGTGTATTCACAACCAAGGCAGTCAAAGCCTGATATGAAAGCTCAACACCCTTTGGTAAAGAAGTCGTACCGGACGTGAAAATGATC
Organism: Dehalococcoidia bacterium UBA2979; assembly: GCA_002348225.1. Classification (GTDB taxonomy): domain Bacteria; phylum Chloroflexota; class Dehalococcoidia; order UBA2979; family UBA2979; genus UBA2979. The sequence continues at coordinate 14,174 of DEAP01000042.1, read as the reverse complement.
AATGTGGTGTCACTTTCTTCGATATCAACGAACACCGGAATGTCCTCGCTCGCATCCCGGAAGGACGTATAGGTTGGATATGGATCCTTCTCGAAATCGAGTGTTATTACGTTCTTGATTTGCGACGAATCGATAGATTCGTATATCGGCATATATCTTTCTTGAACAAACAGAGTTTGAATATCTGTGGACTCGATCATATAACTCAGCTCTTCTGCCTTAGCTCGAAAGTTCAAAGGAATGAAAGTCGCACCAAGTGAAGCGGTGGCGTAGTAAATTTCCACATATTCAAGACAGTTGACGGCCATCACCCCAACATTGTGGCCCTTAGCAACTCCCTTAGCTTGAAGGGACTGCGCTAGCCGATTCACCCGCGACTGCAACTCACCATAGGTCAGTCTCTCGTTAGGACCGGCAAGAGCAATTCTATCTGGCACTATGGCGTTCGTTATCGTCAAAAACTCTGCTGTATTCATTCGATTCCCCCGATCGCAGCGTTTACTGTAGCTCTAATAATTAATATCTAGAAGGGCAATGATAGTTTTTGTAGGTTGATTGCGCTAGGCATAAACAACCAAAGCTAGAAGAAGCAGAAATTATTGCAAATTAGAAGCTCTCAGTGGCATTACTGATATCTCGCTTAAATTGAGCCAATATATCAACAGTTGTCGGGTCAATACCCGAATACAGAGCCAAGTAGAAAGACGTCCATGAAGCAAGCGTACATGCCCGCATGATAGATTCGAGTGGGGTTGTCCCACCAACATCTACATGCCAAGCTTTCCGGCCCGCCTCCTCAAAGTGCATTCTAGTAATATCCATCCTCAGTCGATTTCGAGGATGTACTGGTTCGGCATCCAACAAAATGACAAACCACGGGTCAGTATCGCCATTCCGCTGATATCGAAGTGCATCCGCCACAGCTCCTTCGAGAAGGTTATGATTGAATTCTGGAACTGTAACTGGAACAGCCAATAACTTTGAGTTCTCAGCAAGTTCACCAGCCCATCGGCGAGCAGCCACGCCAAGAAAACCAGCACCAACTATTAATGGGATCCGATCCAATACTTCTGACGCGATGAGTGCCGGTAAGCAAACAATATCATCGGTCACTGGGTGAGCCCATTTTTCAGACAATTCCTCTAAGTTGGTGATTACATGCTGTACCTCTTGATCACTGATCTCGAATAAGCCGAGTCGCGATAGTATAGCCAGTGGTAAAAATACGCCGTATCCGATAGCACTCCTGGGGGTCCCGTTCCAACTGTAAGTGACCAATGGGGCACCCATTTTTAACGCAGCTTTCTCCAATGCACCGCCGGTGGTGACAGCCAGGCACATCGCTCCAGCTGCGGCAGCCTCTTCGAATGGTTTAATAGCCTCCTCAGTTTCTCCAGAAAAAGAACAAGCCATCACTAAACAATCCTCATCGAGCGGTGGCAGTGTATAGTCGCGGGTTACCTCGACCGGAACGTGTGTGGCTAACCTTGCACAGGTCGCGACCACGTCGGCTCCAATTGCCGATCCTCCTACGCCAGCCACGATCACTCTTTTAGGTTGACGCATCGACTCGGGCATTTGCCAAGTGTGCCCGAGATTCCAAGCAGCTCGACACTGCTCAGCTAGACCGAGAAGAGTCCCTCTGAAGTCATCTTTATCTATCTTTCTTACTGCGTCGATAACAGAAAATTTGGTTGCAAGTGATTTGGCGATGTCGGAAGGCTCCATAAAGTCAGTCTCCTGGCTTACATATAAATCAGACATTCTGAACCTCAATGGATTTAACAATATCCTTGATCACCAATTCAGTTAAACGGCGATTTTCTGTTTCAGCGTAAACGCGTACTAAAGGTTCGGTACCAGATAATCTAACAGTTGCCCAAGAATTATTTTCGAGCAGATATCGAAAACCGTCTATCCCATCGGTCCCGATCACCGAAAGTTCACCAATGCTGTCGGGAACTTCTGATTCCAACCTTTCCATTAGTCTCCCGGTAACTTCTGGAGTCACCACGAGGTCATAACGGTCATAAGACCGTTCACCATACAGCTCATGAAGCGACCGTAGAAGCTCTCCAGGCGACCTCTTGGTAGCCGCCATAAGTTCCATGATTCGTAACGCTGACAGTGGTCCATCACGTTCGCAAACGTGCCCTCGAAATGCTGTTCCACCAGATTCTTCGCCCGCGATGAGTGCATCGTTTTCCCGCATTATGGGAGCCAGATATTTAAAACCTACCTTAGTCTCGAAAACTCGCTGTCCATATGCCTCGGCTATCCGATCAACTAGTGTCGACATCGTTAACGATCGCACCACCGGCCCTTTATCACCTCTAACGCGGTAGGCTCCGTCGGTTAACAAAGAAAATGTATCCAGTGAGCTTATAAATTGCCCTGCCTCATCCACCAAGCCAAATCGGTCAGCGTCGCCGTCGAACGCAAAACCACACTGGATTTTATCGTCCTCACTCACGTACTCCATAGTCGAAGATAGATTGATCGCAATCGGTTCTGGAGCCCGCATATTCGGAAATGAGGGATTTAACTCCCGACGTATCTCATGCACACTAACGCTAGATTCGGAGAATATTCGTGGAAAAATTCCACTTCCGGCGCCGTGCATCCCGTCAACCACTACCGATAACTCAGAATTTTTAATAAGTTCTAAATCTACCTGCCGCGTAATCTGCTGAATGTAGGAAGCCATAAAGTCCTTCCGAATCACCTGAGTGCCATTCGAGCGAAAATGACCACCCGGCGCATCTTTAAGTCGGTCAACAGTGTTAAGAATCTCGTCAGTTACGCCCTCGTCTGCTGACATGCCATCTGAGGTTTTTATCTTTATACCGTTGTAGCGTGCAGGATTATGACTGGCTGTGACCATTATCCCGGCCCCAGCATTCATGTCAGCCACTGACCACGAAAGCGCTGGGGTAGGAATCGGTGCTTCAGACAGAAACACCTGAATAGACATTCTACTTAGTGACTCAGAAATAGTAGTCGCGAACTCATTGGACAAAAATCTTGTGTCATACCCTATTATTACCGGAGCTTCACCACGATTAGAGGCAAGGAACCACTCTCCAAACCCCCTCGCTAACAAATCCACATTCGCAAAAGTAAATTCATCTCCTATGACAGCTCGCCATCCGTCTGTCCCGAAAGCAATTGGGTGACTACGACCTGATTTATCCACTGCCAGGCCCTCCACTGCCTCTGTGATTGCCTGCACTACTCATTCTCATATTAGACAAGCGTGCCCCAGATTCAATAATCGTACCTGGACCGGTAACAATATCCTTGAGCACAGCGCCGGCGCCAATAACAGTATCTTCACCGATTATGGATCGAATGATGCGAGCTTCTACTCCCACATAAGCGTTATTCCAAACACAAGAGTCTTTAATATAGGCATCCTTCTCTATTTGGCATCCTGATCCAACTTCTGATGACACAATCAAAGCTGATTCGTTAACCATGGCCTCATTCGCGATCAGCCCTGTCGGCGAAGTTTCTGACATAAGATATCTGCTTACCTCTAAAATCATCTCCGGAACACCCACATCCGCCCAATATGCATCCTGATCAGGTACACCGATGATGTCCGCTCCTCTATGAGCAAGTCTAGGAAATAAATCTTCCTCAACACGGCTAAATACGCCGTTTTCGAGGGCATCCAATATTTCCGGTTCAAATAGCCAAACTCCCGCATTTATTTGATTAGAATTTGTATCGCCGGCTTGCGGTTTCTCTATAAATCTCGATATTCGCAACCCAGCAGTTTCCACAGCTCCATAATGAGTCACTTCGGGGACTTTATGGAGGAGGATCGATAGTTGAGCTCCTGAATTTCCATAGTTGTGATGTATTTCTAGCATCTGGGACAAATCAGAAAGTGTGACAACATCACCATTCGCCACAAAAAAACTACTGTCAGGTTTATAAGCTTGCGTGGCCAGGGCAATCGCACCAGCTGACCCGAGCGCTCGGGACTCAATCGAATAATCAACGGGAATTCCCTTGTAATCAGAACCAATACCGGTGCGCAAAAGCGGACAAGTCGCCTCTGACACAGCGAATACAAAGTGATCCACGCCAGCGAGCAGGAGTTGATCCAAGAGATAAGTAACTAACGGCCGACCGGCCACCGGTATAAGTGACTTAGGCCGATTCTCCGTTAGTGGGAGAAGCCTCGATCCAAGACCGCCCGCCAAGATTATTGCTAACATCCTTTATCGCAATTCTTTCTGACAGTAATTTACTTATCGGAATTCACGGAGTGACTCAGCCATATCGATCTGTTCCCAAGGAAGCTCTAGATCGTTCCTGCCAAAATGGCCATAGCTGGCTGTCTGCTGATAAATTGGTCGTGTCAGGTCGAAGCGTTCGATTATCGCGCCAGGTCTGAGATCAAAGTGAGCATCAACAACCTTGGCTAAATCAAAATCTTCGCTAACCGCCGTTCCAAATGAATCCACCAGCACGGAGACTGGTTGTGCAATACCTATAGCGTAAGAAATTTGGACTTCGAGACGACTGGCTAGACCTGCCGCAACTATATTCTTTGCCACATGCCGAGCAGCATAGGCAGCTGACCGGTCAACTTTGGACGGATCTTTGCCACTGAATGCTCCGCCGCCGTGACGGGCAGCACCCCCGTAGGTATCAACGATAATTTTCCGTCCAGTCAGACCAGCATCACCCATGGGTCCTCCTGTTACAAATCGTCCGGTCGGGTTGACCAAATATTTGGTAGCGGCATTGAGCAAGTTTCCAGGACAGACGTCTTTTATCACTTCCTCGATCAATGCCTCTCGAATAGTTTCCATCGAAATATCAGGAAGGTGCTGGGCGGATATTAACACCGTATCTATATAACTAGGTTTGCCGTCCTCATAAGCAATCGTTACCTGACTCTTACCATCTGGGCCAAGCCAAGGTATCGTGCCAGATGTACGCACCGTGTCCAATTTTTTAGTCAGATCATGTGCCAGTGAAATTGGCAGCGGCATGAACCGACCACGAAACCCATCATTGTTCGTCGTTATTTGATCGGTATCGAAATCTTGTTCAGTTTCATCGCACGCATAGCCAAAGACCATTCCCTGATCACCCGCGCCTACGCGATTGTATGGATCCATTTCACTTGATCGATCAACTCCCCTCACAATATCCGGTGATTGGCCTGAAATTGAGTTAAGAACACCACAAGAATTCCCATCAAATCCAAACTCATGTCCGGAATAACCTACTCCTAGAACTGTTTCTCTCACTAGTTGCTCGATGTCAACGTAGCCTCCAGTGTCAACCTCTCCGAACACCCATATAGTTCCCGTAGTAGTGGCAGTTTCACAAGCCACGCGAGAGGTTGGATCCTGAGCAAGTAGAGCGTCCAGCACCGAGTCAGATATTTGATCGCAAAGCTTGTCAGGATGACCCTGAGTCACTGACTCACTTGAAAATAGAGTGATCGTCATTCGGTGCCTTCCTGCCAGGAATTGAGATATTTTTCCTGTTGAGCCGTCAAATAATCAATTGAAACTCCCATGGATTCTAACTTGAGTCGTGCAATCTCATTATCGATGTCTCGAGGCACAGAATATACTTGTTTCTCGAGGGTTTGGTGTTGATTTACCAAATACTCTACAGAAAGAGCCTGATTTGCAAATGACATGTCCATTACAGAAGCTGGATGACCTTCTGCAGCCCCTAGATTGACAGCTCGACCTTCCGCTAAAACTATCAAAGCCCTGCCATCAGTCAATCGATATTCTTCAACAAAGGGCCGTAACATCTGAATAGATTCAGACATGTCAGACAAAGATCGTACATTGACCTCTACATCAAAATGCCCTGAATTGGCCAGTATCGCTCCATCTTTCATAACCTCGAAAGCTGACTCGCCCACAACATCAGTATTGCCGGTAACCGTAATGAATAAGTCTCCAAGTTTGGCGGCCTCCACTATAGGCATCACCCTAAATCCATCCATTACAGCTTCCAAAGCTCTCACGGGATCGATCTCGGTAACCACAACATTGGCCCCTAGCCCAGTTGCTCGCTGCGCTACACCCTTGCCGCACCAGCCATAGCCACTCACCACTACTACCTTGCCTGCGATTAGTATATTGGTGGCTCTTATCACGCCATCAAGTGTTGACTGGCCAGTCCCATAACGGTTATCGAAAAAGTGTTTGGTGTCCGCATCATTCACCGCAATAATTGGATACTGGAGTTCTCCTGATGCTGCCAAAGCTCGATCCCGAGTGAGCCCAGTAGTCGTCTCCTCGGTGCCACCGATTAATCCAGACAAGAGATCTTTCCTAGTACTATGCAGAATTGCAACGAGATCAGCTCCGTCGTCCACCGTGATATGTGGCCCAAAATCAAGCGCGGCATTCAAATGTTGATAGTAAGTGTCAGTATCTTCTCCACTTATTGCCCAAGTGGAAATACCGTAGTTGTGCAATAGAGCCGCAGCTACGTCATCTTGCGTTGAAAGTGGGTTAGAAGCACAAAGGCGAACGTCTGCGCCGCCATCCTTCAGAGTCAATATCAAGTTTGCCGTTTCAGTGGTCACATGCAGACATGCTGCTAATTTAAGTCCTGCAAGGGGCTTGGTCTCATCGAATCTTTTACGAATCCCTTTAAGCACCGGCATCTCTCTGAATGCCCAGTCTATCCGGGCAACTCCCGCAGCAGCTAGGTTTGAATTGGCTACTGCACCGACGGTGGTCTGGTCACTCATCAGTCTCCTCTTTTCACATTCTGCACAGGCATCACTAGCACAACGAAGTTCAAATCCATCTATTTAACCCTAGACGATTTAATGTCTGTACAACCTTAAATTTCGGGCGACTCCTCAGCCTCGACTCAATTATGCTAGATTTCAGATTAAAGCCTAATTTCTTATACGCATTAACTGCTGGTCCGTTATTCGGATCCACACTCAGAACCACATCGTGACACCCCATATCTATGAGGGATCGAGTTACTGCCGAGGTTGCCACTTGAGCAAAGCCTCGGCTACGAAATCCATGTTTAGTGAAGACGTTTCCCACAATTCCGATCCTCTCCACGGTGGAGACTATATGAGTCCCGGAAATAGCAACTAATTGGCCTCTATTCCTCACACCCCAATAGACTCCATGATCGATAGCGTTGGCGGAATATACATATGGGCCATCACTCTCACGGTATAAATTATTAATTTCGTGTATTTGTTTCCCATGCAATCTCACTAGTTCAATATCATTAAACTTATATGTGCCTTCAATAAAATTCTCTGGCGCTAAACCCATCCGACTCATTCGCAGAATATTGTCCAAACGGTAACTCTGACTTAGCACCTCTTCATGATGAGGACTAGCGGTCGCCAGATATCTGGCTTTTGCAACCGGGATTCTTTTGAGTGCGCTCTGAATGACAGTGGGATCGCCAAAGACTTGCAGCAGCGGATTACTTGCCTTAGTCAGTACTACCAACCCGGCTCGCTCGCCGCTCGAGCAGAAATAATAAGTTGAAGAATTTAAAAACTTCTGGTAAAAATCACCGCGGTTAATGCGAAGAGGATTCATGTAGGCCAGTGCGTACGCACCAATATCGCGATCATCTCTGAAATAGCTCCTAATTTGCTCTAAGGCTCCCGGCCGTGCGATATCCAACGCAGTAATTCGCAGTTCTGTGTGCTCTATAACCATATTTTGGACCCACACGAGTCAGGAGATATCAGCCAATAAATCCTCTATTTGTGCCAGTTCCTCATCCGTCAATATCCAATTAGTAGCTTCTACGTTCGATTCTACTTGCTCTACGCTCGTAGCTCCGGCAATAACCGATGAGACCGCAGGCTGTTGCGCAAGCCAAGAAAACGCTAATTCTAATAATGTGTGTCCTCTCGTGGCAGCAAACTCAAATAGTGCTTCTGCTTTATCCATATTCGATTCAGTCAACATCCTGTCAGCCATCAGACCATCGCTTAGCCTTGCACCCTGCGGACGCTCTAATCCTTTACGGTATTTCCCTGTCAATAATCCTGAAGCGAGAGGGAAGTATGGGAGTATACCGAGACCAAATTTCTCACAAGCTGGTTGTACATCTGGTTGGACTTCCCGATTTAGAAGATGAAAGTGGTTCTGTGCTGAAATGAACGGATTAAGAGCATCCCGCATAGCCACGTGATGGGTATGCGCAATGAGCCATCCAGTAAAATTAGAATGGCCTAGATATCGGACTTTACCTTGCCGTACAAGATCATCCAGAGCCCTCATTGTTTCTTCGATTGGCGTGTGTAAATCCGGGAAATGCATCTGATACAAATCTATATAATCAGTATCCAGACGCCGTAATGAGTCTTCCACTGCCTCTATGATGTACTTCCGAGATCCCCCTCGCTTCATTGGCCCTTCACCCATATCACCAGCAAATTTTGTTGCTATTATGACGTTCTCACGTTTGCCCTTGATAGCGTTACCTAGGTATTGTTCGGATCTTCCTTCGCCGCCGTAGATATCAGCGGTGTCAAAAAGAGTGATCCCTTTATCAATTGCAGCGCTGACCACCTCGCTCGTCTGCGCTTGATCCAACCTCCTACCAAAATTGTTGCAACCTAATCCCACTAGTGAGACTTCTAGACCCGAATTGCCAAGATACCTCGTTTCCATACTGAACCTCCAGTAAAACAAAAAGTTATGTTGAATTTATCGATTGACCCATTCTATAGGTCCTCTACCATTAATCAATGCTTTCTCGAGGATTTCTAATTGTTGGGTTTGCCATGATGATGGCCACCATGGGACTCGGAGCGGCCACCCCCATAATTCCAATTTTTGTTGGCGAGATGGGCGGTAACGATATTGCAAGAGGATTAGCATACCCTGCTTTTACCGTGACACAACTTGCGATTTCACCCTTTGTTGGACGCCTCGGCGATAGATTTGGTAGAAAATGGTTCCTGGCCTTCGGCCTCTTCACATATGTGATCACCGCTATAGGTTGGTTTTTCTCTGGATCCGTAGTCGAAATCGTCTTCTTCAGAGCATTTTCCGGCATTGGATCTGCTCTTATTTTCCCGATGTCTCAATCGTACATTGGATCGATAACCCCTAGGGGACAAGAAGGAAAATATATGGGTACCTTCACGTTCTTCGACTTCGTCGGTTTTGGGCTTGGACCACTAGCTGCAGGAATATTGAGAGACTATACAAGCATCAATATTATCTTCGTTGCAATGGCAGGTCTATTTTTGCTCGCCACCATACTTGTTTCAACATGCCTGCCATCCGACTCCAAAATATCGCGAAGTTTCCGTATGGGTAGCAGCGATAAAACATCTGAAGATTTGTCACGTGCAAGTTCGTCAGCAAACGTAATAAGTTGGAGCACCATATGCGCAAATCCCCTTGTACAAGCTATATTTGCTCTTCGAGCGTCTGTGTCCTGTGCGATCGGAGTGTCCTTTACATTTATTCCAGTACTACTCGAAGAAGATTTAGGAACCAGCGCGACCGCGGTGGGAGTATTAATAGGTGGGCAACAATTTGCAGGAGGAGCGCTGCAACCGTTAATTGGTCACCTCGCCGATCGATACCCAAAGCGAAAAATGGCTGCATTCGGTACGCTGCTAGTAGTTGTTGCATACTTTACCGGAGCGTTCAGTAGCAACTATTGGATTCTGTTAATCGCATTCATCTTCGGGGCCGGTACCGGTAGCGCCATCACCCAGGTCATTGCGGCAGCGACACAGGTGCAAGTCGGAAGAACTCTGGGGCAATCAACTGTTGCAAGTCTATTATCCATGGCCTTTGCCACCGGCATACTGATTGGAAGCCTAGGGGGAGGGATAGTAGCTGAGTTATCTAGTCGCAGAGCCACATTCGCGTTAGCCGGATGTGTTGTTTTGCTCGGCTACTTAATCTATTCACACAGGAGCTCTAAGGCAGCTGATTCAACCTAAGTATTCTTGCTCCGAAGGGCACGCTCTCTGGCAAGCTTTGAATTCGTGCGACGGTTTTTAATTTTCTCTCGTTCAAAAAACGCTGACCGCTCGCGTTGGATTCGCTGATTAGAAGTGGGTTGAGCTAGTCTTTGAGGCATATCTGAGTTCACGCTCCACTCAGAATTAACATACTCTGCCCCCATGGCTTCCTTGCCTTCACGCTCAATGTCTTTCATAGCCTCGAAACGTTGAATTTCTTCAATATTCGGTGGAAGATGTTCGGGTGTACCTTTTGCTTGCAGCTCAGGATGTTGGCCTAAGGGTCCCGACCGAGTCATAGGCTTAGAGACTTTTTGACCTAAATGCCAGTAAGTTCCATCATCCGGGATTTTACGTGGAAAACCATCTCTGAATGTAAACGCCGCCCAGTCCCGAGACATAATCCGCTCCGACTCAGCGTGGCACTCGATACATAATTGATTCTTTTCAGCCTCGCGAACAGGCTTCACGAGTTCGAACACTCCGTTACACGGTTCACAGTAATATTCATACAGTGGCATAGTCATCCTCCGAGGAGCTCAAGTGTATCTCAAGTCAATGCCTTTCGTAAAATATTTAGTTGAGGTACCCTTCTAGTTCGAGTAGAAATGTAACGGTGTTGCGAACATTGTAATCAAATCGGTTACACCATTTGGAGTTGAATCTATGAGAAAACCGCATGCGACAAAGCAAGACTATGAACTGGCTTTTAAGGGATTTCATTATCCTATGTCTCGTGCAGCCATACTAAATATGGGTAGAGACAAGGGCGGTATCGATAGGGAAGTAGCTTCAATACTAGGACTAATACCAAATTCAAGTTACAAGAACGAAAACGAAATCCGAGAGGCGGTGCGCAATGTATATCGAAGTCGAGGTATACAAGATGAAGATCTGCCGCTTTGAATTTTGTATGGATTTAAATTTTGGTTAAGCGAAAAAACGACCCACATAGACTAGTCTGGATCGATCTTGAAATGACTGGACTGGATCCTGATAAACATGTCATTTTGGAAATTGCAACCCTGATCACCGACGGAGATCTGCAGCTCCTAGCTGAAGGACCCTCCATAGCGATTTCACGCGAATCAGATGATTTGGATCAGATGAATAGTTGGAATGTCGCGACTCACACTGGAAGTGGGCTAATAGAGCGAGTGACGTCGTCGGAAATCACCATTTCAGATGCAGAGCAAATGACATTAAGTTTTCTTGAACAATGGGTGGGAAAAGCCACCGCGCCGTTGGCTGGAAACTCCATAGGACAAGACAGGTTATTTTTGCGAAATGAAATGCCTGCAGTAAACGAATACCTGCATTACAGAAATGTTGACGTGTCAACTTTGAAAGAACTCGCTAGAAGATGGTATCCCGACAATCCAGAATTCAAGAAGAAAAATAGCCACAGGGCTCTAGATGATATCCGCGAAAGCATCGCAGAACTAAGGCACTACCGAAACACCCTGTTGCGCTGATAGGCGCCACAGCAATACCTGACAGGCCGGCCAAATACTCTCGTTAGCGTTTAGTGAACTGTTTGGCCCGTCGAGCACCAACAAGGCCCGGTTTCTTTCTTTCCTTTACTCGAGCGTCTCTGGTTAAAAGTTGATGCTGTCTCAAAACAGACCTATGGGACTGATCTGCCTGCAATAGAGCGCGAGCTATACCCAACCGAATCGCACCAGCCCAACCAGTCACACCGCCACCCTTGGCGAGTATCTGCACGTTGTAGCCACTGCGGGTACCTGTCACACTAAGTGGCCTAAGCATGTCTTCCCTCAGTATTTCTCTCGGGATAACACTTTCCATAGGTCTTCCATTTATGACTACTCCGCCACTTCCCGGATAAAGTCGAACTCGAGCAGTAGAAGACTTTCGTCTACCGAGCCCATAATAATATTGTTCGTCCGAAACCATCTCTAACCCTCCAATGGATTTTCACTGTAGTAAGCCTGAATCGCACTGTATACATCACCCTTTTTCCAGCCACTTTGTATCTCAATACCTAACACACGGGCTTCCTCATCTAGTTCGTCACGTTTGTAGGCTGACACCGCTCTAGTCAATCGAACCGATGGTGGTGAAGTATCAGTCGCTGCCACAGCAGTTCCTTCTGAAACTGGTACAGTGGTGTCAGTGTTCTCCGCTTGCGCTATATCCTCGCCTATGTCTTTCGGCTTTGATGACTTGCTAGCAGGTGCTATTTGGAAATTAGGTGAAATCGTTTGACCTATCTGCCCTTGATGAGGATGTTCGGTGCCTGAATAAACTTTAAGCGAATTCAGCATCGCATAACCGCGAGCACCACTCGGTAACATTCCTTTAACCGCCGCTTCGATCACTTTGCGCGGGTCTCGTTGAATCTGCTCTTCAAAGGTCCGCTCCTTAATGCCACCGGGATATCCAGTATGCCGATAGTATTTCTTTTCTTTCGCCTTATTGCCAGTCAGTATCACCTTTGCCGCATTAATAGCAATCACATAATCACCCATCACTAAATGCGGTTCATATGCGGCCTTGTGCTTACCCAGTAAAAGGCCAGCTATTTCAGAGGCGACTCGCCCCAAAGGCCTTCCAGCAAGATCTACTACATGCCAGCTTCGGGTTATCTCCGAGGCGCGCAGTCGGGATGTTTTAGGGCCCTTGACTCGACGTTTCTTTAGTACTGTCATCTACTACTCCAAATCACACAGCTAGTTCCAACAAAGGTCGCCCTGAAGGAACAAATTGCTCTTCTCCTCCGCCGCGAACCCAGTTTACAAGTCCGCTCGGATAGCTAACATTGCATAAAGTGAGTCCTTCTGCAGGTACGACCGGACCTGCAGAACCTATTTCACCACATTGCAATTCCTCAAACTCAGAAATACTGATCTTATTCATAGCGACACGCAGTAAAGCACCCACCATAATTCGAACTTGATGATACAAAAAACCACTCGACGTGAAATATAAATTCAATTCATTATCTGAAATTGAGGTCGCGCTTGCAGACAATAATCTCCTGCGAGTGGGATAGTAGTCGGGCATTTTGGCAGCAAAAGGGGCCCAATCTATTTCTTCAAGTGGTAATAACTTCAAAGAATTTACCAAACTTGGAACATCTAATCTTGTTCGCAGCACGTAGGCGGTCCTACGTGCTAGCACCGATCTACCTCTACCGTGGACAATCTTATACCTATAGGTACGGGACACCGCGTCTCTGCGAGGATCAAAATCATCTAACACATTGGCAATATCAACGAGATTTATATCATCAGGCAAGTGCGAATCAATCATTCCGAACAGCGAACGAAGATCATATTTTGAAATGTTATCTGAACAAAATGAAACTACTTGTCCCAAAGCATGTACCCCACTGTCCGTCCTCCCAGAAAATTTCGTTGAGATTTTCTCATTCAAGCAATCTGCCAACACCCGTTCGAGCTCACTCTGGACAGTGCGCACATCTGATTGACGTTGACTACCGAAGAAAGCTGACCCGTCGTACTCAACCTTTAGTGCAAGGTGGGTGGGGGATAGGAGTTCCGGGAATTTCATAATTATTTACAAATAACCGCTACTAGACCAGCTCTACTCTTGCCACGCGCGCCGCGTCACCCTTACGTCGACCAAGCTTCACGACACGCGTATATCCGCCAGATCGATTGGCGTAACGAGGGGCCACGTCATCAAAGAGTGTCTGCACTACATCTCGATCGGCTATGAAAGACAACGCCTGGCGGCGAGCATGAACACTATCTTGCTTACCGAGTGTGATCATCCGATCAACCACTCTTCTGATCTCTTTAGCTCGAGCCTCAGTAGTGAATGCTCCTCCTTTGGTGAGAACCGTCCGTGTGAGAATCCGAAACATGTGGTTTCGCTGACCAGTGGGCATATCGAAACGCCTACCTGACTGTCTATGTCTCATATTGTGCCCCTAAATTTTCTAATTGAGCCTATAAAATCTCTAGCGCTCTTCTGAATTGGAACGTTCTTTCATAGCGTCGCGCAAAGCCGCAGCGAGCGCACTGGTTGGCTCATCATCACTAACTAAATCGTCGTCTGATGAAGAATTACCAGCAGCTGAAGCACTCTCAGACGATGCATCCATTAAGCCTTCCGATTCGCTTTCACCTTTCGGCACGGGAAAGCCTTTGGTTTCCAGTGCTGAGATTAATTCGGTATACCCTAGCTCCCCGCAATTACGAAGAGTAAG
>DEAP01000074.1 GCA_002348225.1 Dehalococcoidia bacterium UBA2979 | reverse complement strand
GTTCTCCGGAGCGAACACATTCCCGTCCGGCAGTGCAGTTCGCTCAACGTCATAGTCAAAACCAAATTGTCCCAGTAGAACATCGCTAGCAGTGCTAAGGTCTGGTGCGACAATGCCTAGGTGATCGAGTCCCGTAATCATAAATTCCTCCCTAATATAGTGTGAGGCTAGCATGGATAGCGAACGAAAATACAAATTATGTTTAAGTTGGGAGTGGGCACCATGTCAGAAAACGTGAGTGGGATCGAAGTAGGGCACGAAGTTACATTCGAGACAACTGTCACCCAAGAAAATATCAATCTTTTTGCCGATGTTACAGGCGACCATAATCCGTTACATTCGGACGTTGCCTATGCTTCCAAGACAAGATTCAAACAACCGATCGCCCATGGAATGTTTGGCGCCGGCATTATCTCTGCCGCGCTTGGAACTCGGCTCGCACCAAGCTCCGTGGTAGTTTACCTGAGTCAAAACCTGAAATTCAGAGCACCTGTTGTGGCGGGTGACCACATCACAGCACAGTGCTCTGTAACTATGGTGGATCCTGAAAAATCACGAATCAACCTCCAAACAAATGTCGTAAATCAAGATGGAGTAGAGGTGATCATCGGTGATGCACAAGTTATGATTGATGAACTTGCGGAATAAGTAGTCGAGGGTAATTGAGAACCACCATGTCTTCCATTGAGCCTAGTCAAAACTCCAACGGTCACGATGCCTCCGGTGTAACTGGGGCTCGTGAGCAGTGGGAGCGTGAGCTTCTTAACCCAGCAATACAAAAATTCCCCGAGCGCCGTGAGATGTTCTCTTCATCATCAGCTACGCAAGATCGAATCTACACGCCCGAAGATGTCGACCCGGGTGCATACCTTGAGAACCTAAATTTCCCAGGTCAGTATCCGTTTACAAGAGGTGTGCAACCCACCATGTATCGAGGCCGTCTTTGGACAATGAGGCAATATGCCGGCTTCGGGACAGCCAAAGAAACTAATGAGAGATTTAAATTATTGATTGATAATGGACAGACTGGTCTCTCCGCCGCCTTTGATTTGCCGACACAGACCGGTTACGACTCCGACCATCCAATGGCCTTAGGTGAGATAGGTCAGGTGGGAGTGGCAATCGACTCTTTGGCTGATATGGAAGAGATGTTCGCTGATATTCCACTAGATAAAATATCCACATCGATGACTATTAATGCGCCGGCAGCCGTGCTTGTCGCCATGTACTTGGTGGCGGCAGAGAAACAAGGACATCCCTACTCGGTGATCACTGGAACAGCACAGAATGATGTACTCAAGGAATATGTTGCTCGAGGCACATACATATTCCCACCAAGAGAATCAGTCCGACTCGCTGCGAATCTAATCAACTTTTGTGCGGAGGAAACTCCTAGATTCAATTCCATATCAGTGTCGGGGTACCATATTCGCGAAGCCGGCTCGACTGCGGCTCAAGAAATAGGGTTCGCGTTTGCAAATGCTATTGCCTATCTTGAAGAATGCCAAAAGCAAGGTGGCGATCTCAATCAGGTCGCACAGAGAGTTTCTTGGATCTTCAACACGCATAACCATTTCTTTGAGGAAGTAGCTAAGTTCAGAACATTGAGGCGACTTTGGGCGAGAACTGTAAAAAACAGATTCAACATAACTGACCCGCGAGCACAAATGCTGCGTACTCACACTCAAACGGGCGGCTCGACCCTTACAGCACAGCAACCGCTGAACAATATCGCTCGATCCGCTATCCAGGCACTCGCCGCAGTGTCTGGGGGAGTCCAGTCCTTGGCGCTATCCTGCTACGACGAAGCTCTGGCTCTACCCACGGAGGATGCTCAACAAATAGCATTACGGACACAACAAATAATTGCACATGAATCAGGGGCCGCAGACACAATCGATCCATTCGCTGGCTCGTACTATATTGAGTCTTTGACAGACTCCCTTGAAAAAGAGGCGTCCAAAATAATGGACCACATCGATGATCTCGGTGGGGCTTCGGCTTCCATTGAAACTGGGTACATGCAGACTGAAATCCAGGAGGCCTCAGTTAGTTGGCAGCACGAAGTGGAGTCAAATGAGCGCACTATCGTTGGTGTGAATGCCTTCATTGATCCAAGCGAAGATGCAACACCAATATTTAGACCTAACCATGAGGTGGCTGATGCTCAGTTAAGCCGACTCGCAGAACTTCGCAAAAATAGAAAGTCGGGAGAAGTGCAATCTGTTTTAGATAAACTTCGCACTGATGCCAACAGCCAAGAAAACTTAATGCCTACCATCATCGAGGCTGTCCGTTCTTATGCAACACTTGGTGAGATTTGTGGTGTGCTCCGTGAAGAGTGGGGCGAATATACTCCAGTTACGGTTGTTTAGTTCCATATTCTCCAATGCTCTATTGATTCAGAGATGCATGTAGCGGCGATACTCCTTAACTTTGTGTCTGGAAACATTTGATCCGTAATAGATGCTGAGGTATATATGTCTGAAAACTTGACGGAAAAAGTTGCGCTGGTTACCGGTGCAAGTAGAGGTATCGGAAGAGCATGTGCACTTTCCTTAGCTGCAGAAGGGGCAACTATTGTCATCAATTATGTCTCTAATCAAGATGCTGCTGAAAGTGTCAAATCGGAAATTGAATCGCTCGGAAGTCAAGCGGTGATTGTTCAGGGTGATGTTTCTAATGAGGATCAGGCACGCGCTGTGGTCGCTGCGGCCGAGAGTAAGTTCGGTCAAGTAGATATCCTTGTCAATAACGCAGGCGTGAATCGTGACAAGACCGTACAGAGGCTGACTGGTGATCAATGGAGAGAAGTTATCGATACAAACCTATCTTCATGTTTTTACACCACAAATGCAGCACTGGATGGGATGAGAGAGCGTGGCTTCGGTCGGATCATTCAAATATCATCGATAATCGGCCAAATGGGGAATCTTGGCCAATCGAATTATGCCGCTTCGAAAGCTGGGATGATTGCCTTCACCAAAAGTACAGCTAAAGAAGTTGCTCGGTTTGGAATAACCGTTAACGCAGTATGTCCAGGCTTTGTAGAAACTGACATGGTTGCTGCACTACCTGAGGAAATAAAACAAACTCTGTTGTCAAACATTCCTTTAGGCCGCTTCGGTACTGCCGAAGAAGTGGGTGCGACAGTGGCATTCCTCTGTGGTCCAAATGGTGGCTGGTATACTGGATCGCAAATGACGATGAATGGTGGTCAGTATATGTAGTTTGGCGCCGCACAACTACATGTTTACCTGCCACGTTGACACCATAAACTTGATTCGTCTAGGTTTATAGATACAGAATCAAACTAGTCAACACTTGATATTGCGAGATCTATGAACGAGACCAGAGAACAAATTCTAGGACTGATTGAACTACAGGAGTTATCGGCAGTCGCTATTGCGACCGAGCTCAACCTCTCGCCGGGGGCTGTAAGAAGACACCTCGACTTGCTTGTTGCTGATGACCTTGTCACCTCACACATCCCTCTACGCTCGGGCGACACAGCCCGGTCACGGGGGCGCCCCTCGAGCGTCTACCGACTATCAGACACCTCGGAAATGCTGAGGTCTGCTATGGACTATAGAAGACTTCTGGGAAGACTTGCGATCGCATTGCAAGAACTTAATGAGGAAGACATATCAGGGAAAGATGGGACTCAGATCCTCGAGATTGTCTCCACCAAACTTGCGCACCTAATGTTTTCCGAATACAAATCTGACATGAGAGCTAAATCATTTGAGGCCAAAATCGTAGAAGTTATTTCTTTGCTCTCGGGAGAAGGTATTCTCCGTTCAGTCCACACCGACGGTGATGAATATGTTCTGTCAACGCCAACTTGTCCTATCAAAAGTCTCTCAAAAACTACGCGCGCAGTATGCGAGGCAGACAGGCAGGCAATCGAATTACTCATTGGAGAAAAAGTTACTCAGGTGCAGACTATCGCCAAAGGAGCAGCGACCTGCGAATATAGGGTGTGCAGCACTATCCGATAGTCAAATTAAGACTTGTTCTCAATTAGATAGATACTCAGGCTATAGAGCATATAAGTGCTATAAAAGATTTACATGCACAAAATGGCATTAATTTGACGGTACCGCGAGGATCGACAAGACTAGACTTCACAGAGAAATAACAATAAGTCGCTAAACGAAAGGCTCCCGCAGCAGTATGGATTCCAATAACAATTTACTAGCGGTTGATGACTTACACACGTCAGTAGCAGACAGGGACGATGTTGATATCCTCCGAGGAGTCAGCCTGTCGATTAAACCGGGTGAGGTTCACGCACTGATGGGACCAAATGGGTCCGGTAAAAGTACACTCGCCTCCACAATTGCTGGTAGTCCTGAATATCAAGTAGACCGCGGCCGGATTACTTACAAGCAGCAAGATATAACTGATATGGCCCCTGATGAACGAGCTCGTCAGGGAATTTTTTTGTCTTTCCAGTATCCGACAGCGATACCAGGGGTAACACTTGTAAACTTAATACGAGAAGCAATCAAGGCACGTACCGGCGAAGATATATCGGCCCGTGATTTCATCGCTGAGTTAAAAGCAACACTTGAACAATTGAAAATGACCGAAGATTTTGCTCGGAGATATGTCAATGACGGATTCTCAGGGGGAGAAAAGAAGCGTGCGGAGATCCTGCAGCTCGGAATGCTCAAACCCGAATTAGCGATACTCGATGAAACCGATTCAGGCCTCGACATCGATGCGCTACGAACAGTGGCTGAGGGTGTTAACACCCTCAGAAATCCAAAGATGGGGATACTTCTTATCACCCATTACGAACGAATTCTGAACTACATTGAACCCGATTTCGTGCACATACTGGTTCGTGGAAAAATTGTAGCTTCAGGTGACTTCAGCTTAGCCAAGCGAATTGAAGCGGAGGGGTATGATCCACTCCTAAACGAACTCAACTTACATGAGGAGGTAACGGCATGACAGCAATTGACCCCAGTATCCGCGATACGGTAGGTGAATATAAATGGGGCTTCCATGACACCGAGAAACCCCTCTTCATGGCTGAGAAAGGCCTCAATCCGAGCGTAGTCGAGGAAATTTCAAAAATAAAAAATGAGCCTCAGTGGATGCTAGAAGCCCGCCTACAAGCTCTCGAAACCTTTTTTCGACTTGAAAACCCGTCTTGGGCTGGCTCACCAGAAATTCTAGATGCAATTGACTTCGATAATATTCATTACTACGTCCGTGCCACCGACAAAGACGCAAGTAACTGGGACGACGTACCCGAATACATAAAGGATACCTTCGACAAACTAGGTATACCTGAGGCAGAGCGACAATTCCTTGCTGGAGCAGGGGCTCAGTATGATAGTGAGGTTGTGTATCACAATATCCGAGAGGATCTGGAAGCACAAGGAGTGCAATTCCTTGGAATGGACCAAGGGTTGAGGGAGCACGAGGAACTGGTACGCGAACATTTCGCAACAGTGATTCCAGCCGGTGATAACAAATATTCAGCCTTAAACACAGCTGTCTGGTCAGGTGGTTCTTTTATCTACGTCCCGCCAGGGGTGCACGTGGAAGTACCACTGCAGGCATATTTCCGAATAAACACCGAAAATATGGGGCAATTTGAACGAACTCTTATAATCGCGGACGAAGGTTCATACGTGCATTATGTTGAAGGCTGCACTGCACCAACCTATTCGTCATCGTCTCTTCACTCCGCGGTCGTCGAGATAGTAGTTAAGAAAAATGCTCGGGTTAGATATACAACTATTCAGAACTGGTCGAATAATGTTTACAACTTAGTAACAAAAAGAGCATACGCCTATGAAAATGCAGTTATGGAATGGGTGGATGGAAATATCGGTTCAAAACTAACGATGAAGTACCCATCTGTGTTCTTAATGGAACCCGGGGCGCATGGGGAAATACTATCTCTAGCATTTGCCGGCGATGGTCAGCACCAAGATGCAGGAGGTAAAGTAGTCCATGTTGCGCCTGATACCACCTCGGCAATCGTGTCAAAGAGTGTGTCGCGAGGCTCGGGGAGAAGCTCATATCGTGGCTTATTGAAAGTCTACGAGGGAGCTGAGGATTCCTCATCGACCGTGCGTTGTGATGCATTACTGCTAGATCCCCTGTCTCGTTCAGATACCTATCCGACGATGGAGGTTGACGAGGAAAAAGTGAATATCGGGCATGAAGCATCCGTATCGCGACTGGGAGAGGATCAACTGTTTTATCTCATGGCAAGAGGAATCGACGAGGAATCAGCTGCAAAAATGGTGGTCAATGGGTTCGTTGAACCTATAGTTAAAGAGTTACCGATGGAATATGCCATCGAGCTTAATCGCCTGATCGAATTGCAAATGGAAGGTTCTGTTGGTTAATGACTACCGCCAACAGTAAAACATCCGAAAGTTGGCTTGAAGAATACAAGGCTAAGGCTGAATTAGAAGTCGCTCGCCTTGAGATGCCCACTCGGCATGAACGCCCCTGGAAATATACGGATCTCAGTGAACTCAAACTAGAGGAACTCACGAGTTTGGCGGATGAGTCAGTTAGTACAACAGTCAAAACAAATTCTGAAAAGACTACTGCATGCTCTCTATTAGAAGGGTTAGCGGATCCAGGAAAACGCTCCTGGGTGACTAAACATCTTGGGACATTAATCCCGCCAGACGAGGACCTTCTCCTAGCATCAAATTCGTTATCGTGGAAGCAAGGAATTTATATTTCATCAGCGGACCGAGATAAT
>DEAP01000023.1 GCA_002348225.1 Dehalococcoidia bacterium UBA2979 | reverse complement strand
GGGTAGAGTGCTTGAGCATCCGGGGCCAGCCTACCAATTCTCAAAAACGATGCCATCATCATATGTGCGGGCACCTCGAGTAGGAGAGCACAACTCTGAGATTTTCGCAAAATATCTGAAGCTTGACGATGCCGAACTGCGGAACCTACGGGATAGGGGAGTGATATGAATTCATCCTCTGATAGAAAACAACCACTTGAAGGTATCAGAATCTGCGATTTCTTTTGGCTAATAGCTGGACCCGCCTGTTCACGAATTTTCGCCGACTGGGGAGCAGAGGTAATCAAAATAGAGTCCTCGTCTCGGATGGACGAGATCAGGCAAACGGGCTCATGGCCTCCGGACGACGTGCGGTCAGAAGACTCTCACAATGGAGTATTTAATGACTGCAATACCTCTAAGAAAGCGGTGCAGGTCGACATAAACACCCCGGAAGGGATCGAAATCATAAAACGGCTAGTCGCTGAATCTGATATCGTGACCAACAATTTCACGGGCGAACGAATGGACCGGTGGGGTCTCGGGTATGAGGACCTCAAGAAAATCAATCCCGGAATCATAATGCTCACGATGCCAGTCATGGGCACAACTGGTCCGCAGCGAAACTTCGGAGCGATCGGAAACAATGTGATCGCTCTCGGGGGAATCAACTATGCAATGGGATTTCCTGACACGCCACCAACGGGGATGGGACCTCTCTATTCCGATTTCGCTGCCCCTTATTTCGCAGCATCAGCAATCCTGGCCGCGCTCCATCATCGTAATCAAACCGGTGAAGGGCAGTTCATCGATCTCGCCCAATTCCAAGCTACCGCTAGTCTGCTCGGCCCAGCCCTTCTAGACTACAGTGCCAACGGAACAATCCCGACGCGACCTGGAAACACGCACCCCGATGTAGCTCCGCATGGTGTCTATCCAGCACGGCCGGAGCCACACAACTCTGATCGCTGGATCAGCCTAGCCATAGACACTGATGACCAATGGAAGGACCTCATTTCCCTGATGGGCGAGCCGGTAGATCTCCGTGACCCGCTCTACGACACCCTCCATGGCAGGCTTCGCAACCGTGACCATATTGATACTGAAATCGCCAAATGGACGTCGCAATACGAAACTCACGCGCTCGCCGAAGTCCTACAGGCCGCCGGGATTCCCGCTGGAGCCGTCCAAGACCTCCACGATCTGATCGCCACCGACACTGAATTTGCCGCGGCCCATTTCGAGCCGATGCCGGACCGTGCCGGTCACGTCGAGTACACCACGCACCGCCAACCAGTCCGTCTGAATGAACGGACAGCCCACATGAACCGAGCGCCAACCTTTGGTGAGCACAACTACGACATTTATACCACGCTGCTTGGATACTCCGATGCGGAATACGCCGAGCTGGTGAGTCGGGGCGTAGTTCAGTAGCCGCTTCAGTCCAGATGCGCCTAACGTCGCACTATCATTGTTATGTAAATAACGTGCACTTTCATCTGTGTGCCTAACGAAACCAGTTAGCAATGTTAAAATAGTCATAGTGCAAGTGGCAGGAGATAGTTAACCGTGGCATTGAAACCAGCTAGCCCCTCTGCGGCGCAACAAGGCCTGATAGCGATATCGGCGATAGTCATAGCTGTGCTTCTTGTGCTGATTGGCTTCATGGTACGGATTGTCACTGAACCTGTGGTCGACAGCCAGATAGCATCTGTCTCGCCGGCCGAGCCAGTAGCTACAACCGATTCACGTGAAATCGACGCTGACCTCCTTGCCAGCCTCGGACTTTTGACAGAAATGCGTGACGTCTTACAGAAGGAATTCTTTAATCCAGACGCAGTTACTGATAGAGCATTGCAAGCTGGTGCGCTAGCAGGATTAATTGGAGCCACAGCTGCCGAATTCGATGTTGAACAGTTGGCTTCGTTGGCGCAAGTAATACTCGACACCAGTAGTGATTTAACCTCCGACGCACTCGTAACTGAGGCAATCAATGGCCTGATAGATGCTACTGATGACCGGAATACCACTTATATCACCCCCGAAGAGATGCGGTACAGTGATGACAATTCTGACGGAAATTATGAAGGAATTGGTGCAACAGTGGACTCAGATGGTCAATACGTCATCATAATTGCTCCGTTTGACGGGTCCCCTGCTGCTAAGGCGGGAATCCAACCGGGCGATAAGATTTTACAGATCAATGGTGAGGAGGCTGTCGGGCTCACGACTCAGGAGGCAGTCGACATCATTCGGGGGCCGTCTGGAACACCAGTTATCCTCCGAGTGGAACACACCGACGGCACCATCGAGGATATTGAAATTATCAGAGGTGAGATACCGCTCTTGACAGTAACTACTACTCCGCCGGGGGCTGATTTTATTGATCGGACAGGCGAAGCCGTACAGGACATTGCTTTCATAAGGATTGCTCGTATCAACCCGAATACCCCTGATGAGGTCAGGACAGCCGTGGAAGAAGCCGAATCGAATGGAGCCAAAGCCATAATTTTCGACGTCAGGAGTAATCCTGGAGGCTTACTTAATGAAACAGTCGAAATAACCGACATGTTTCTCACCAACGGAGTAATCTATTCAGCTGCGTACCGCGATGGCAATGAGGTCATTGAAAGAGCGAACCCTTCGCAAATAACCGAGTTGCCTATCGTGATCATTCAAGACCCCTACTCTGCTTCTGGAGCTGAACTTTTTGCTGCAGCACTAAAAGAGAACAACCGAGCCATCGTGATTGGGGACACCTCGTATGGGAAAGGTTCGGTCAATAACGCATTCCCGCTTTCTAATGGTGGAGCGATCTACACAACTATTGCTCGTTGGTTCACGCCTGACGGGAACTTAATTGAGGAAAAAGGCATCGCACCTGATGTACAGGTAAAGCTGACCATAGAAGATTTCGAGGCTGGTACCGAAAGATATAAACTAGTCTGGGCCGCCGTCGATATCGCGCGTGAATTGGCTGAACAAACTTCGGAGTGACGTCAACCATGGCCAAGTCTTCATCACGCAAAAATGCTAAATCTTCGAGCAATCAACTTGCCGTGAATCGTCGAGCAAAATTTGACTTTGCAATCGAAGAACAGATAGAAGCCGGTATAGAATTAAGGGGGTCGGAGGTTAAATCCATACGGATGGGACATGGAAATATCACAGAGGCCTACGCAAGATTCCTCAATGGTGAGCTCTGGCTCTATAATGCAACAGTAGGACACTATGCTCCTGCCGGCGAGAGCCACGAACTGACGCGACCTCGGAAATTGCTCCTCCATAGGAGACAGCTCCAAAGAATGCAAAAAGCTCTGAGTGAACAACCAAGAGCCACAGTAGTGCCTCTCCGGATGTACCTTAATAGAGGACTGATAAAAGTGGAAATTGGAGTTGGTGTCGGGAAGCGTCGATACGACAAACGACAGACCATAAAGACTCGGGACGCTAACCGCGAAATCCAGAGGGCTTTACGTTCAGCAAATCGCTACTAACTATTCCAAACCTATCATGGGGACGACAGGAATCGACAGTTATGTTTGTATTTCGGTCGCGAGTCGAGGTGGCATCAACCTCGCTAAACAGGTGTCAAAAATATTAACTGGCGAACGAAAAGTCGCCCTCGCCGCTTAACCGCGGTGACGTGGCTCTTCCTCTTCCTTCGACAGAAGAAGAAGCCGCGACATATTGTCGAAGTGCTTCAGTTGCAGCTTCTCCTAAGCGTCAACTGATTAAGAAAAACTGGGATGCGCTTGTCTCATTGCATGTCGTTGTGCATAGCTAGCGTTATATAAGTAACGACTACACTCGTAGACGCCGTCTTGCGGCATAATCTGGACGGGGAGTTCGATTCTCCCCCGTCTCCACCAACAAAACACGTCTGAAAATCTGTCTCGTTGCCACATTACTGTGTGATCCGCAACTCGGCGCCGTCAGCATGACTCATACCTCGTAGCCACGAAATCACCAGCCCCAGAATCATTATCACAAATAGGAACCCTATAGCTACGGAAAGTACCAGCCAATCAGTAAGCAACTCAAACGGCGGCAATACTGGCGTGCCTACTTCAGTCACTTCTAGAAACGACATCATTAGTTCTGACACAAATCGACCTAACAGTACACCCAGACCTGCGCCCAAAACGAAAACGATTAGCCATTCAAACAAAAGAGCGCGTAATATTGTGTATTTCGACGTACCCAAAGCCCTCAGAATTGCGAATTCTAATGTTCTCTTCCAAATATCGATCGTCATCGAGACTAAAAATCCTAGCGACGCCAGCCCCAGGACAGCGATGAACGCTATGGCCAAAAGCCCTGAACCACTCACCTTGAGCGTAGGATCAGCATTAGTTCGGTCAAGTAGTTCAGTGAGGTGAATAGTGTCGCCGAGGGGCAATTCAGCATCAAACTCAGATAGTTCACTTACCACTTCAGCCTCTTGCTCGGGACTTAGTAATTCGTGAAAATTCAACCACAATTCATTAGATTGCTTCATTCTGCTGACCTGAAACAAAGCCCCGAGCGAGTACAAATGACTGACATCTGTGATCACGAAGCCAGCAGCTGGGTCCAACGTAGGAAAATAATCCACCACTCCCACGAGTACCACTGGAACTGAGTAACCTTCAAGGCTCATGGTAGTTAGTGAGCCTACTTCGACCAATCCAAAATAACTCATTGCCACCGGATTCATGACAACAGGCACTGGCACGGAGTCGCCAGAAAGTGGAGCAATAACTCTAGAGGATGGTGACACTGCAGCCGGAAGGCTCCACGCCATTACCATGCCACTACGCTCGGAATCAGGATCAACGCCAAGTACTAGTTCATCTTCTACGCCAGCTGCTGAATATATCAGCCATCTAGAGGACTCTTCAAAGTCTTCAACCACTGCCCCACTACCATCATCAAATATTACCGAGAGATCATCTATAA
>DEAP01000062.1 GCA_002348225.1 Dehalococcoidia bacterium UBA2979 | reverse complement strand
GCCAAGACACTATCGATACAGTTGTGGAGCAAGCACTCCTGAGTGGATGGCAGGTTGGTACGCACGGCAACGGCGACCGCGCTATTGACTCTATCTTAGATGCCTACGAAAGAGCCTTAAGTAAACATCCGACGAACGATCATCGCTTTCGGGTGGAGCACTGCCAGACTGTGAGAGAGGATCAACTTGATCGAATGGCGGACCTTGGAGTCGCTGCCTCATTCTTTAACCTACATGTCTATTACTGGGGCGATCGTCATAGAGATAGATTTCTTGGACCCGAACGTGGTCACCGTATTTCACCTCTCAGATCGGCACAGGATCGAGGCATTCTATTCGGATGCCATTCTGACTGGTGGGTCACACCTGTGGACCCGTTGTTCAACATACATGTCGCTGCCAATCGCAGCACTAGAGACGGCCATGTTCTAGGAGAGGATCTCACGATCTCTGCGGATAGCGCACTACGCTCGATGACAATTGATTCGGCAAAACTTGGCTTTGAAGAGGAAAGCAAGGGCAGTATCACAGTGGGGAAACTCGGGGACTTGGTCGTCTTATCTGATGACCCAGTCTCGGTGCAATCGACCAAAATAGACACCATTGAGGTCGAACAGACCATCATCGGCGGAAATCTACTCTACGACCGGTCGACCGGTGACACTTCTAGGCGCGATGAGAGAAATCTCCGAGACCCAAATAACCCAGAGGCCTACCGCTAGGTACTCATTCCCCATCATTTGGGTCAGCCACATAATATCTATTGTGCCGTGTGGATTCGGGTCGGTTCAGTGGCGCCTGAGGGTTCTGCTCAGTACGCGAATGAGGATTATCGTAACCCACACCGTAGCCCAATTCCCTCATTAGCTCCGTCGGCGCATTACGGAGGTGCATCGGCACCTCATCATGTCGTGTCATATAGACATCTTCTTTAGCAGAATTGTATGCCTGATAGGCGCTATTAGACTTATCCGCGCGCGCAAGATAAATCGTAGTCTCGGATAGCGGTAGTCTCGCTTCCGGCATCCCAATAAAATGTACCGCTTGCTGAGTCGACACTGCGAGAGTGAGTGCCAAAGGATCGGCAAGACCAACATCCTCACTCGCAAAAATAATCATTCGTCGGGCAATAAATAACGGATCTTCCCCTGCTTCGAGCATCCTGGCGAGCCAATACAGCGAACTGTCGATATCCGAGTCACGGAGCGATTTGATATACGCAGATATAGTATCGAAGTGATAATCCCCTTGCCGGTCGTATCGCATTGTTGGTTGTTGAATAGCCCGTTGAATGTCATCACGTGACACTGGCGTTACCGTCGCCGTCTCTACTCCATTTTGAGCGATGGATGCTGCTGCTTCTAATGTATTCAAACCAACCCGAGCATCCCCAGCTGCGTAGCTTGCCAGCAGTTTCAGGTCGTCCGGAGCAATCGTGACTGTTTTATTAAGTCCATGAGGGCTTGCTATGGCACTGGCAAGAATATCCGCAATATCAGATTCATTAAGACCATTCAACTGGAATACCCTACATCGAGATAGCAGTGGTGATACCAAATAGAATGAAGGATTTTCAGTCGTGGCACCTAATAACGTAATTGCGCCAGATTCTACATGTGGCAGCAGGCCATCTTGCTGCGCACGGTTAAAACGATGTAGTTCATCGATAAAGAGGATTGTGCGATGCCCCCCCGACTTAATACGAGTCTCGGCGTGGGAGATTTCGGTACGGAGATCGGCAAGGTTGTTTATCACTGCCGATAATGTCACAAAATGGGCAGCGGTAGAAGACGCAATGATCGAGGCTAGCGTAGTCTTACCTGATCCCGGCGGTCCCCAAAGAATCATCGATTGCTTCCCACCCTGCTGGATAAAGTCAGAAAGTGGCCCCCCAGTCTCAAGCAATGCTTTATGCCCGAATACGTGGTCAACGCTGGTTGGACGCATGCGTGCTGCCAACGGGACGTTAGGATTCTGACGGACAAGCTCTTCCCCGTCGAACATACCTGCCTGCAGTCCAGGAGGAATATCGGAACGATTGTTTAACTGACTCATGGATAGAGAATATTCGTTCAGAACGGGTCGCGGGGATAAATACCTATCCTATAAAATAATGCCTTGATCTTTTAGTGCAACAATTGTCTCCCAGCCATACCCTAATTCATCAGACAGAATCAACTCGGTGTGCGCTCCGAGTTGCGGAGCAGGACCCTGTGGTGCCCAATTAGTTTCACTGAAGTCGATTGGTGAAGCCACCATTTGCACGGTCCCACCAGCTCCATCCGGCACGTCGATTAATCCGCCCGAGCCCACGAAACTCTCGTCCATGAGTACGTCCTCTATCTCCTGCAACGGTGCCCACCAAATGTCATTAGCCTCAAATACGCTTGCCCACTCTACAAGTGATTTTTTACTTAACACGCCGTCTAGTAACGATGTCAATTCAGCACAATTAGTAGCACGTCTGGATGAGTCCACGAAGCGTAAGTCCTCGCCCCATTCGCTCTGACCAATTACATTGACGAACCGAGTCCAAAAGCGGTCACTTTCAAGCATCAGGAGCCAAATCCACCTGCCTTCTGCTGTCTTATACGGGTTCATCAATGGGTTTTTTTGAGCCGACCGTGGTGTCATGGTTGGCTTCGCCCCAGTCCGTATAGCTAGATTCATGTCCTGACCAAGCTGATAGGCCGCGGTCCGAGTCAAAGAGGTCGACAAGAATTGTCCTTCAGCAAGACCACGCTCTCGTGCATACAATGCAGCAGCTATCCCTCCGGCCATATTTGCACCCGTAGCGTGATCGCCCATTGCCCCTCTGGGTGTGGTCGGAGTGCCGTCTTCTTGCTTCAATAGCGCAGCAAATCCTGACCGTGCCCAGAAGGCTCCAACGTCGAATGTTGGCCTGTCAGCATCTGGTGTATCCAATCCAAAGCCACTTACGTGGGCGTAGATCAACCGTTTGTTAATTGCCCGCAGGCTTTCATAATCAAAGCCCAGTCGGGATAATCCGGCGTACCGAATATTACTAAAAAACACGTCAGCTGAACGTACTAGTTCGTAGCCGATATCACGTCCTGAGTTGTGTGCCAAATCCACCGCGATGCCGCGCTTACCTCGGTTGTCGAGCTCGAAACCTGATGGCAATGACTGCTGTTCCCCGATATAGCTCAGTCCACGAAGCGGATCTCCCATCAAAGGCTCGATTTTAATGACATCAGCTCCCCAGTCACTCAGGATGCCGCCAATGGCGGGGCCCGCAAACCATACAGCCAACTCAACTACGCGAACACCTTGCAACGGTCCTGTCATAACATTGCCCCACACTTACGGCGAGTATATTCGGTCGATGAATTGACATGGTTATGCCTTGGGAAGAAGCAGTTATGAATATTGGCTTTCGAATCACCCGAACCATCTCCGGTTGCGTACTATTTGGGATAGGCATTGCGCTTCTGCTGGAGTCAAATCTCGGTGCTGGGCCTTGGGACATCTTTCACCAAGGTTTAGCGCATCACTTCGATTACTACGTCTACTTCGGAACCTACCATATCGACATCGGCTCTGTGGGACTAATCAGTATCATTGCAGGATGCACGCTGCTATTGGTCTGGCCTCTACTAGGAGAGACCCCTGGCATCGGCACAGTGATCAACATGTCGATCACTGGTATCACAGTTGATCTAGTCATGTGGCTAGTAAATGAGCCAACTGCCCTTCTATGGAGAATACTCTTTGCTGCGACAGCACCAGTGGTGATAGCACTCGGTACAGTGCTATATATCGGAGCAGGACTTGGACCTGGCCCGCGGGATGGACTAATGACTGGCCTTGTCAATAAAGGTGTTCCCGTATTTATCGGCAGGACCACAATCGAACTCACTGTCATAATTGCTGGGTTCCTTTTGGGAGGAACTGTCGGACTAGGAACTATATGGTTCGCTCTTACAATCGGGGCACTCGTTGATTGGTTCAATCGTCAATTGCCATTTTCAACGGAGCTCTTGCGAGTGAACTCTCCGTCGATTGAGAGATAACAATCTATCTATGGGAGGCTATATGGACTGCGGCGGTCATTCCGTCAGCGGCGGAACCTAGCAGCATTCCTGTTGTGCCTTGGCGAATATCTCCCACCGCATATAGGCCCTTTTGCCCCACACACATGTTTAAGTCAACTCGCACATGTCCCTGTGGGTCGACTGCACCGAGCCCATCGAGTATTCCCGTCTGTGGGTCAACGCCAACATATACGAATATCCCACTGGCATCGATTAATTCTGAGCGGCCACCATCTACTTGGAATCTCACCGACTGTATCTCTGACTCTCCGATAAGTTCGGACACCTCTGCATTTGGTTGGAAAGTAATATTTGGACAGTTGCGTACCTTTTCTAAAGTCGCGACTGAACCGGTCGGTTTCTCGCCACGATGAATGATCGCAATAGAATCAACTATGTCGGATAGGACCAGAGCCTCATCAAGCGCCGCATCTCCTCCGCCTGCAATCACGATGTGCTCGTCACGAAAAAAATCCCCGTCACAGGTCGCGCAGTAAGATACGCCATGCCCATGGAATTTCTCTTCCCCTGCAATACCGAGTTTTCGAGGCTGAGAGCCTGTAGCGATGATTACATTTTCTGTCTCTAATATTCCGAAATCTCCGTCGAGCTGCCAATTCCCACTCTCACAAGCAGAGATGCTATTAACTGTCCCGAACTGCAGGTTAGTGCCCGCAGCCATCGCTTGGGCCGCCACTGCCGGGCCAAGCTCAAAGCCAGTGATCCCATCTGGAAATCCAGGAAAATTCTGGACTGAATCTACATTAATTAAAACACCACCGGATGCCCCTTGATTGTCAATCAGTGTGACATTGAGTCCTGCTCGAGACGCAAATATTCCAGCTGTAAGACCGGCGATACCACCACCTACGATAACCACATCAGGGTTCATTTCTAACCACTCTAATTCGAGCCCAGGAGAATATTGACTCCCTGCTGATAAGCATCCGCAGCCCTCACTCTGAGTTCTTCATCGCTACGACTACCAATTGGATGAGCAACCAAAGCGTATTGGAATTCAGGAATCCCCATCGCGTGGGCCGTCGCTTTACTTGTCGGCTCAAACGGTGTCGTACAAATGGTCAGGGCCGGTATGAGCAACTTCTCGAAGGTAATCCCGTCGTGCACACTGCACGTACTACACGAGCCTCAGTCACCTACTGCAGTAATCATAAAGTCGACATCTGCCTTAGTAACAGCACCCACAAGGTCATCAGGACACGGGCGTGAAGCATCACGCTTGTTGAGTTCCAGCACTACAGCACCACCATGTCGCTCTATGAACAAGTCTGCAGTAAAACGAAGTAGCACATCGGCATTATGTTTGCCATTGGAGAGCAACCCGATTTTAAGATTTCCCAGTGATGTGAACCGGGGAGCCAAGCTACCCGTATCCCTTTGCTGATCATCGATGACCGGGCTGTATAACTGGGTTGTCATCTGTGAATTCCTTTCTTTCAGACTATCTCATACTGCATAAGTGAATTTCGACCTCGACTCCAAGAAGGAAGGAAGGACGAATGGGCACCTGCGTCACCTCCACCAACAAATACGAGTATGTCGTCAGGACTGAGTCCTCGGTGATACCTGTCTGCAAGCCCGTCTGATCCTGCGACCGGTGCCTCATATTGTTCTCGCACAGAGTCTGAGTCCCAGGGACGTCCAACTCGCTCGAGATCCTCATTTAACCGCCATGCATTCTCAAACAGGAACTCCTGCACTCTGCGTCTAGTCCATGATTCATCAGCTGCGACGATCTCAGCTGTCTCAGGTGAAAGCACCACAATCGATTGTCCGTGAGTCAATGAGTCAAGACAGGACATTGAGTCCGCCACGGTGAGTAACGCTTGTTCGGGTGTCGCCGCAAAATGATTTTCGACATTGTGAAAGCCACCCGCAGCAAACACGACGACAATTGAATCTTCCGGGTGCCCAAACTCAACATTTAGACCTGGCCAAGGGCTTTTCTCGATGCGCTCAGGTACGCAGAGAGTATATTTCCCTGGATTCCCCTGAGTAGAGCGATCAGTGACATTCGGTTGCATATGAAACACATTCATATGGATGAGTCTGATTGCACGGCCGATCACTGCATTAGCTCGATTGCCAGATCCAAATAAATTCCCACTCGCATTCATCTCCAACTGTTCTACGATCGGACCACTAACTACCACCATATGGGCCGCACCGCCCGTACTCGCAGTAGATCCGTGATA
Organism: Dehalococcoidia bacterium UBA2979; assembly: GCA_002348225.1. GTDB lineage: Bacteria > Chloroflexota > Dehalococcoidia > UBA2979 > UBA2979 > UBA2979. The sequence continues at coordinate 8,374 of DEAP01000062.1, read as the reverse complement.
ATTGAACCCCGGTTTTGACATTGCCCGCAGTGCTGCCACAACCACAGGGAAGTGTTCTGGCAGACACCCGGCCATCACACTGTTTGCCGCAGCTGCATGGGCAGTGCACGTTCGCTTGGTTGTTAGATGTTCTCCCACCGGTTCGGTCGGATTGTAGCCGTTATCAGTCAACATCTTGTCCACCAGTTCTGTGGTCGGCGGAACTACTGGAAGCCCATCTGTCCATCCAGCCTCATAGCAATATTCAATAGCCGATAACGGATCATCGAGTGAAATTGGTGTGTTGCGAGAATCAGCTGTAGTACTCATCTAGTTCTCCAAAAATTCGACCCAGTTGCCGTCCGGGTCCTCAACCATAGATATCCGGACTCCAGGTCGAATTTCGGTCGCCGGAACTGGAATCGAGTAACCAGCATCAGCACACTCTTGGGTTATCTCATCCAGATTGCTGACGGAGATCGTCCAATATCGGTAGCCAGTGGCACCCTTGATTCCACCAGGTGCTGCAACTTCATCCAGTCCCTCTTCATGATGAAGGATTTTGATAAGACTATCTCCACACCAAAGTCGATACATAACTCTACCGGGGGTCTCAAGAGTTCCCTCGAACCTAAATCCCAGCAGGTCTCGATAAAAACTCAACATTTCTTCCGGGTTATTGGTAACGATACCAACGTCAACAGCTGTCTTCTTCAGCGCAATACCCATTCAGCAGTCCTTAATTATGTTATTAAGCGAACACATGGTTAATTCGAGCGTCACCGGTGGTGACCATGGCTCGTATAGTATCAAAAGAATGCTGTAGTATCGCAGCAATGAAACCCTCGGCACCACATGACAGAATTCCCGTACTAATCGACTGCGATCCAGGAATCGACGATGCCTTAGCACTAATGGTAGCCGCTAAATATACCGCTATCGCAGGCATCACAACGGTGGCTGGCAATGTTCCAATTGAGCACACCACAAATAACGCCTTATCCCTCTGTGAATTACTGGATTTGAGGGTGCCGGTGCATCAAGGGGCTGCGGGACCGCTAGGAGGAGACCACGTCACAGCCGAACATGTCCACGGCGACACCGGTCTCGGCAATCTTCATCTGTCACAGCCCACTACACAGATTAGGACAGATGATGCCGTCACATTTTTGAATCAACATTTTCTTCGTAATCCAGGAACCAGACTGATCGCACTTGGGCCGTTGACCAATGTCGCGCTGCTACTCAGACAGCACCCGCAGGTCGCTGAATATATAGGTGGCATCACGTTCATGGGTGGAAGCGCATTCGGTTCCGGTAATGTGACGGCCTCTGCAGAATTCAATATTTTTGCCGACCCGGAGGCTGCAGATATCGTATTCAAGTCTACGGTACCACTCGAGATGGTCGGCCTGAATCTAACCCATCAGGTCCTGATGGGAGAGCGGCATGGAGCACTTCTGGACAAGACAAATCCCATAAGTTCAGCAGCTATCACTCTGCTACAGTCGTACCAGCATTTAATTGCCTCTGGTTCTGGGGTTTTCGATGTTCCAATGCATGACCCGTCCGCTGTCTTGGCGGTTTCTCACAGGGAACTGTTCGGGTTTAAATCACGACACGTGATGGTCGAACTACAAGGCGACCTAACCCGAGGACAGACAGTGGTGGACGAACGTCGGACCACTCGTGAGGCAAACATGGATGTTGCTTACGACGTTGATATCGACTCAGCCATCACTGCAATCCAATCTGCCTTGAGTTAGTCCAATCTAGAAAAGTGTGTTAGCGTTTCGTCAATTGACTACACAACTGGATATACTAATTTGACAATCTCCTCCGAGCCTGACACAGAGACAAGCAGTCCTATCGCGCAAGTGCTGGCTCTGCCGTCCTTCCGTATATTCTGGATCGCACAATTCGTAATTCTGCTCGTGAACGGTGCGGTGCGATTTGCTTTTCTTTGGCATGCCCCAAATATCGGTGACGTGACTTGGAGTGTGCCGCTTTTAGGATTCGCTACCGCAGCTCCTGGATTTCTGTTTGCTCTTCCTGCCGGAGCAATTGCAGATCGGACCAATCATCGGATCTATTGTGTTGTTCTGAGTGGTATCACCGCCGCTCTATTACTCATAACCGGCCTACTGTTGCTTGCCGACAGCCTCAGCTTGTATCCAGCTGTGATTATGTCGTTATGTCTCGGAGCGGCTGGTGCCGCGTCGATGCCAGTATTCCAGGCAATGGTGCCCCGAATTGTGCCACCAGAACTCTTATCTTCCGGCGTCGCAATTCAGAACTTAGGAATGATGGCGAGCATGATAATTGGAGCAATCCTGGGTGGTGGCCTCATCGAAACAGTCGGTAGCGGCCCAGCTTTTTGTTCGTGGGCTGTCTTAGTAGGAATCAGTGGGTTGCTTTTCGTCCTAATGCGTTACGACCTTGGAGCCCGATCGGAAACCACGCAGCTATTCTCACAAATGATCCCAGATATCGGTTCAGGCATTCGATATTGCTTTGCTAACGAGCCGTTGCGAAGCCTGACCATCGCCGGATTCATCACCGGTATAGGCGGCGGAGCTTACGGAACTTTGACTCCAGAGATCGGTCGAGATCAACTCGGGCTCAACGCCGCAAGCACTTCTTTAATGTTCGGACTTATGTCCGCTGGGATGATCGTCTCGACGTTGTACATCGCGAATAAAAAGAATTTCACCAGCAAGGGTCGTTTCTTCCTCTTCGCGATAAACTGCTTTGGTCCGGGATTGATGTTCATCGGCTACTCAGAATTAGCTCTGCTTACTCTCATATTTCTACCAATATGGGGGCTTTGCGGAGGCATTTTGATGACAACGCAGCGAACGTTGTTACAGGAAAATACGTCACCTGACTTCATGGCACGTGTAATGGGCATGAATGTGTTTACCATGGCTGGAATGGCCCCGTTATCGTCTCTGATCATATGGATACTGAGAAATTTCCTGTCCGCAGGAGGAACCCTCTCGGCCTTCGGTTTTGTGGTTATGTGCTCAGCCTTATTTTTAGCGTTCACGCGAAGATCGCTCTGGCAGAAAGCTCTCTGAATCAACACTCAGCCTTCCCGCCCTACTTCGCTCCCAAATAACTGAGATTCAATTTTATAAGGTAATATCGAACTACAGATGTATGGACCACCCCAATTGGGCAGCCAGAAATGAGACCACTATGCTGATTATTCTTATTGCGGTAATTGTAGCAATCCTTTTACTATCACTTATATTTTTCGCGTTCATTTATAAGCGATGTCCATCCGACAAGATACTCGTCGTTTATGGGATGATCGGTGGAACTGAATCAGCCCTCTGTATACATGGTGGTGGAAAACTTGTCTGGCCGATCGTCCAAGACTACCAATATCTAGACCTGACACCACTGCCTATTGAAATCAGATTAGAGGGTGCGTTGTCCCAACAGAACATCAGGGTTAACACTCCTGCAACGTTCACCGTTGGTATATCCACTGAACAAGCGGTTATACAAAATGCCGCGGAACGTTTGCTCGCGCTTCGCCTCGAAGAAATTGAAGAACTTGCTAGGGATATTATTTTCGGTCAAATGAGAGTCGTGATAGCCACCATGCCTATCGAACAAATCAATACCGATCGAGAACAGCTTGTCGATAACATCACCGAATCTGTGGAGGTTGAACTACAAAAAGTAGGACTCAGGCTCATCAACGTCAACATTCAGGATGTAACTGATGAGTCAGGATACATTGACGCCCTCGGGCAAGAGGCAGCCGCCCGTGCGGTGAATGACGCAAAAGTCCAAGTTGCCCAAAGACAAAGAGACGGTGAAATCGGTGCGGCCGAAGCGCAGCGAGAGCAGCGTGTACAGGTCGCTGCAGCAAACGCAACGGCAACAGAGGGCGAAAATACTGCCCAAGTAACTATCGCTAATTCAGACTCTAACAGAAGGCAGTCAGAAGCAGAGGCAGAGCGCGCCGCAACTGCCGCTGAAAGAGTAACGACTGCTAGAGCTGAAGAAGAAGCATACAAAGCTGAAGAAACAGCCGAAAAGCAACGGGCGGATCGCGAAAAAGCCAGTCAGTATGCGGACATAGTTGTCCCGGCTGAGATCGAACGAGAGAAAGTAAGAACTCTGGCCGATGCTGAGGCCGATCGTATTCGGAGAATCGCCCAAGGTGAGGCTGACGGCCAACTTTCTATCATGGAAGCGGAAGCCCTCGGTCTTTTGGCACAGCTCACAAAACGTGCTGAAGGTATTGGCGAAATGGTCGCTAATGCCGGAGGAACCCCTGAACTTGCTTCTCTGTTGATGGTCACGGAACAGCTACCAAAGCTGGTAGAGGAACAGGTCAAAGCGATATCTAACCTGAAAATCGATCAAGTTACCGTGTGGGATCCTGCGGGTGGCAAATCAGGTGGCAATAATTCGACAGCCAATTTCCTTTCAAGCCTGGCCGGATCGCTGCCCCCGCTTCATAAACTGACTGAGAACGTAGGGATTAAGCTCCCTGAGTTTTTAGGATCCATCGCTGAAGATGGTCAGGAAACGGAGAGTCAGGCACCCAGTACAGAACTGGTAAATATCATCCACGCTCTCAACAGTCGGCTTGATCAAATCGAATCTAGTCGTTCAGATAACGCGGATACCTACGAGCCAGAGTAAGAACAGCCTATCCGAACTCATCGGTATCGTATTCAGCCCATAAAACCGGATTCGTCGGATCAAACTGAGTTAAAGTTGCCGGCGAGGCGAATGATCCAAAAAATCGACGCTAGCAACAACCCTGAAATTCTTCATGTACGAGTACCATGTCTTGGAGGTGGTTAGCTATGAAATATGATTACATCATTGTCGGGGCAGGATCAGCTGGAGCGATACTAGCTACACGCCTGACTGAGGATCCTAATGTATCGGTTCTCTTGCTCGAAGCCGGTCCTGATTATAAAGATATTGACGACTTACCTGAGGAAGTCAAATACGGATATAAATCAACAAAATCTATCTGGGATAGCCCTCATAATTGGCAGTATCAGGCGACTTCAATTGACGGCAATGTAATCGATATCCCTAGAGGGAAAGTTACTGGTGGATCTAGCGCTATAAACGGAACGATTTTCCTCCGTGGTATCGAAGAGGATTACAACGACTGGGCAGAATGGGGAAACGATCAATGGGACTTCGCCTCACTTATACCCTACTTCAATAAGATTGAGACTGATCGGACCTATGAAGATGACCCCGGGGATTTCCATGGCAGCAACGGCCCAATAATCCTGCATCGATACCCTGAGGAGCAATGGCTTCCAGGCTCGAGAGCATTTGTCGACGCTTGCCTCGATCACGGGTTCGACTTCTGTGAGGATGCCAATGCTCCGGACACAACCGGAGTCGGTCCGCTACCACTGAATAGTCCTGATGGAATTCGCTGGTCCACTGCTCTCGGGTATTTAAGCATGTCACGCCATCGATTAAATTTGACCATTCGATCAGAAGTGTTAGTCAAAAATATCGTTTTTGATACGACTGGTGACCGCCCTATCGCGGTCGGGGTCAACGCAGTCTCAGGTCAAGAGAGCTTCTTTTTAGAGGCAGAGGAAGTGATACTTTGTGCCGGCGCCATAGCATCGCCGCAGATATTGATGCTTTCCGGAATCGGACCACAAGGGCACTTGGATGAATTTGCTATCGACTGCGTCCTCGATTCTCCAGGGGTAGGCCAGAATCTGGCAGATCATCCACTGACTCAGGTGACTTGGAAAACGAAACCATCTGTCGAATTGGATGCGTCGAAACCGCGACTCCAAGTGTTACTCAGATACACGGCTGAGGGTTCAGACCTAGACAACGACATGATTGTCTACATGCAGCACGCTGCCAGTCGAAAAAATGGCACGGGTGGGGGACTGGGGGAGAGTTTCATTGACCCAATAGGCATCTCAGCCGGCCTTGGACTTAATCTCGCACTCTCAAAAGGTGAACTCCGACTGACGTCCGATAATTACTTGGATGCTCCAGCCTTAAATTACAACATGCTCGAACATCCCGAAGACATGCGCCGGTACCGAGAAGGCATTCGCATGTTAGTCGACTTGGAAAACCATCCGTCGATGTCGGCCATCATTGAACATCGCTCCGATCTACACGACACCGACTTAGAGACTGATGAGGCTCTTGAGTCGTGGATAAAGAAGAACGTAGGGACCGGACATCATATATCCTGCACCGCAAAAATGGGGCCGGAAACCGACCCTATGGCGGTTGTGGATCAATTTGGGCTAGTCCATGGTGTGAGTGGCCTCAGGGTTGCGGATGCATCGATTATGGCCGAATGTGTCCGAGCCAATATTAATGTGACTGTGATGGTGATGGGTGAACGGATCGCGGACTTCATAAAGGAAGGAAAATAAACCTATTGTTTCAAATAGCGTTCGGTGTGCAAGGCGACTCTAAAGATCATTAGCGGATAGAATGTTGATATGACTGACTCAGACTCGAGCAATACTCTAACGGTCCTCGATGATCTGCCAATACTGCAGGACCCAATCTGCATTGCCGCCTTCCAGGGGTTCACAGACCGATCTGGTGAAACAGTGGATACCGTGCGTTTCATGATTGAGGAATGGCATGCCACCCCGATAGCCGAATTTGAATCTGAGCCATTCTATGATTTCACTATGACCAGACCGCAAGTCAAAAATGAGCAAGGTCTTCGAAAAATCACTTGGCCAAAGAATCGCCTCTATTATGCCAGTCCGCCAGGAGCCAGCAGAGACTTTATCCTGTTTGAAGCCATTGAACCTAACCTTCGCTGGCGCCGGTTTACGGAACTGACAATAAACTTTCTTGAACAACTGGGATGTAAAACTCTAGTGACGCTAGGGGCTCTCCCATCGGCCGTACCACATACGCGACCCGCCCCTATTCAACTCTCAGCAACTGATCACGGGTGGGATGAATTGTTCACTCTAGACATTCCGGAGAGCTCTCGATATCAGGGCGACGTTGGGATTATGAGTGTTTTTAATTTGGCCGTACGTGATCTCGAATGGAGTAACGCGTCACTACTTATTCAAACACCTCACTACGTAGCTGAAATGAAAAATCCTAGGATTTCACGTGCCTTACTCGAATTAATGGGGAGCGCATTTAACATAAACTTTAATTACGAGCGTATGACTGACGAGTTAGAAATATTCGAAAGCCGAATACATGAGGCTTTAACGGGTTCAGGGGAAGCCGCAGAATATGTGAAGCAGCTCGAATCTCGATATGATGAGGCCGCGGCAGCTAACCAATTGTCGCGACCAAAGCAGTTGCAAGATACTCCAGAGCTACCCGAGAGTGACGATATCATTGATGAGCTCGAAGATTTCCTTCGGTCAAACCGTGACTAGCGTACCTTCCTTATGTGAGATAAATACAGTCTTATGGTAAAACCGCTAATCATTTCACACCGTACTGAAATGGGATTCCATCCGGAAAATTCTCTAGAGGGTATCGATGGTGCCCTGCGCAACGGCGCTGACGCCATCGAATTTGATGTGAGAGTAACGGCGGATGGCATCCCGGTTCTTGTGCACGACGGGACAATCAAGGAGCTTGTGGGTGAGCCCAGAATCAGTGATATTACGTACGAATACCTACAGAATTTAGAGGACTCGTCCGCTTCGCATATCTGCCCAAGCCTTGAGACGGCGCTTGACTTGATTCCGCTTAACTGTGTCCCAATAGTCGAAATCAAGGTCCAGCGCGAACTCGCAAATATCTTGCAGGTGCTCGAATCATCGAAGCACCATGACAACGCAAAAATCTGGTGTTTCTATCCGAGGGTCGTGAAAGAATTAAGATCAGTATCCCCTGCATTGGACATTGCACTGAATTTTTCGGCTAACTCAGGTCAAGCCCTCAATGGCCCCGTTACACTCCTAGACGGTTTAGATTTCGCTCTGAGGCATGACTTAGATGGTATATCGGTCAGTGTTGATCTACTGGAAAGACCAGAGACGGAGACTCACATTCAAAAAATTCATTCGCATGACAAGCAAATTTTCACGTGGACTGTGAATAAAGAAGAGCAGATACAATTGGCTATTCAACTCGGAGTTGATGGGATTTGTGGTGATTCGAGTCTCGAAATAAAACGAATTGCCGAGAAAGCCTGACTGCTGAATACTTGCCTTCCGGTTAATTCACCCCTAGAGTCGACAGGGTTCATCGCCTGCAAGCCAGGAATGGGACTTAGGGGAGTAGCTCAGTTGGTAGAGCATCGGTCTCCAAAACCGAGGGTCGCGGGTTCAAATCCTGTCTCCCCTGCCATTCATTTTCCGAGCCCTTATTTTACAAGGGTAAACGGGGAATAAATGGCAAACTGTCATGGAAAGTGTCATGG
>DEAP01000001.1 GCA_002348225.1 Dehalococcoidia bacterium UBA2979 | reverse complement strand
TTTCTTACCAGGGATCGCATTCCTACGAGCAGAGCAACAGAGCGTGTCAAGCCTAGAAACCAACTAATCACTCGTAGTGTCGGAGGGAAAAGTCTAAGAAATACTACGCCAACAGTAACCATAAATACCGCTGGTGTTGCCAGCAAAAAAGGATCGACTGCGTCGCTCGTCTCGAAGAATTGCTGGGTGACTAGCGAGTCTTCACGCGATATTCGCCAGTAGCCAAAGGCAAGAATGACCACAAACACGACGTCTAAATAGAGCCTTAGGAACAAAGGTGGTCGGTCTGGTCTAGCTTGCCCCTTTTTGTATTCCACTACGGTGTTTCTTGTTGCCCGCCAAGCGGGGAACATCAGTGAGATGAAAGCAATAAGTGCGCCCACACCAGCGAGAAGATACGCTAGTCCGCCGATATGCACTGATAGAGCTGCGCCCCCTGACAAACCACTGAACGCGGGCGTTGGACCGAGAGCAGATATAACTGAAGCAGCAACGAACGGGCCAAGTCCAATTGCGAGCCCTGCTAACAGGAGCCCTTCTATCCCATACTGAGCGAGCAATTGATTAGTGGTAGCGCCACGAGATCGCAGAGTTGCAATCTCGGCGGATTGACGATCCACAAGCATCGTCGAAACGGTCACAAGATAATACGCAACAATCCCTCCAACTTGCAGTAATAGAACTAAAAGTGGGATTCGAGTGAAAAATAGTTTTTGATCGTATGTGCGTAGCAGTTCAGGGAGGTCGGTTTGAGTGGTTACTCGAATTTCAGTTGTGCCCAGGTTTGCATAGAGGTTGGTCAGGCCGAGTGCAACCGCCCCACTGTTGCGAGAGTTCAACATTTCCGTTTGTAGTGGGTAAGTATTCCGGTAGTCAGCAGTTACCGTCTTGGAGGCGTCCCGGAGGATGCCATGTGCAGAAGTCTCAGGGATCCACAGAAGATAGGTTGCCCACGATCTTTCTTTACCATCTATCCGGACATAGTTGTCCTCACCCCAGTAACGATGCTCCTCATCAGCTGGTCGGATCAGTCCGACAATATTAACTTCCACCGGCTGAGCATTTTGTTCCCAGAAAGGGTAAATTATCAGCGATTGACCAATAGACAAATTGTTTTCTACAGCTGTCCGTTCACCGATTGCAACCTGGATAGGTTCCCCTACAAAGGTGGTTTGTGGTTCAGGCCACTCGCCAGCGGTAATTTCAATGTGGTCGGTAATAGTCGATCGCCACATGAAATTAGCTCGTGGTCTGACTGAGTCCGGTTCACCTAGCAGACCATCCGCGTCAGATAGGAAATATGTGGCACTCCTCGCTAATCGATTAGCCTCTGTGAAACTTTTTTGAGATGCGCGGACTACTTCACTTAATTGTCGTGCTTGCGATCGTTCATATCGCTCGGCCTCAACTGGGATATTGCTCTGCAAAACAACCAAGTCAAGCTCTCGGATGTCCTTCTGGCCAATTGCATGGTCCAGTCCTAGATCGCGAATTGCGTCAGAGTATATAGCTGTCGCTGACAATATCGCAGCTGCACAAACAGATCCCACGGCTACACTTGTCAGCAGTTTCCAGTTCCCTGCCATTCTACGGAGGGCTAATAGTGGGAGTGTACGATATCGACGCATCCGACCCATGATATCGTTCCTTAACCGCAGAGCACAGCGCCAAATGTTCAACAGATATAATGGGTTTATCGGAGTTGCCACAATATGAACAAACAAGCTGAAGTAGTCGCACCCGGCACCCGACTATTGATACTCGACTCGCATGGAATAATGTTCCGCTCATATTTTGCCATGCCGGAGGAATTGACCGATTCTGCTGGAAGACCTACAGGTGCAGTACTAGGTTTTGCGAATACTCTTAGCGCTGTGCTGACTGAGCTCTCCCCAACTCACATAATTGCTGCGTGGGATGCCTCAGAAGAAACATTTCGAAAAGTACTCGATCCGAATTACAAGGCGAATCGGGATCCTACCCCGACAGCTCTGCGGTCACAGTTTGACACCGTGCGAGATATGTTAGCCGCGCAATCCATCCCTCTGGTGGAATGTCCAGGCTACGAAGCCGATGATGTGATGGGTACCTTGGCGCGCCAAGCAAGCGAGCTGGGAATTAAGGAGACTATCCTTCTGACGCTCGACAATGACCTTATTCAATTGGTTGACGAGCAGGTACGAGTGTATATGTACCGCCCATATCAAAAGGATTACGTCATGTACGACAAAGCAAAAGTGCTTGAACGGTTTGGCTTTGAACCGATACAAATGATCGATTACAAGGGATTGGTTGGCGACACCAGTGACAATATTCCAGGCGTCAAAGGAATAGGTGACAAAAGTGCAAAAGCCCTGATAGCTTCGTGGGGTGATATAGATCACATGATCGATAACCTCGATAACATTGAGCCCACTCGCACTAGGTCAGCGCTTGAAAGTGGCCAGGCGGCTGCACTTTCTTCTAGAGAACTCGCGACCATCGTGCGTGATGTCCCGGATCTGGTCCTTGACCTGGGGGCTGCTGATAGAAAACATTTCGATCCGGGTCAGGCCAGGAAGTTCTTTGAACAAATAGGTTTCAGGACTCACGCTAAGCGAATAGGTAACTCGGACACAGTTGGGCTCACTGAAACTGCGTCGGCCCGAACTGACTTAAGAATAGTGCAAATCGATAGTGAACACGTGTTGCAAGTGGAATTACAAAGATTTAGCAATTTGAACAAAGCGGCAGTTACTGTTGTTAGTGATTCGCACTTACCAGTCGAATTCAGCTCTCAAGCCATAGGCATAGCCTTCGTGAATCAGGATCGTGAAGGTTTCTATTTTCCGATTAGGCGAAAGGATACCTTTTCAGACGACCGAGGATTACCTGGGTTTAATAGTCCGAGTGATTCAACTCCAGAGGTCTATTATCCCGATCTTGGGACAGTTCTCAAGTGGTTACAGAGCCAAGTTGAACGCGGGATGACACTATTAGTACATGATTCTAAACAGACCATCTGGTGTCTTAGAAAATTAGCAGATGAACACAAGATAGAATTGAGACCAGCAGAAGTATTTGACACAAAAATAGGCTCGTATTTACTTGGGTTCAGTGATGAATCTATTCAAGACCTAGCAGCTCGGCTGGTACTAGATGTGTTGCCCGACGACAAAGCATTGTTAGGGAGTGGCAAATCTAAGAGAGCTTATTCAGATCTTGATATCAACATAGTTGCCGAATTTGCAATTAGATCTGGTGCACTGCTGTTCGAGGCGGAACAGGAACTGACGACGTCACTAGAGGAAAGGGAGTTGGCGGGGATCTTTCGTGACATCGACCTGCCACACGCACAAGCGTTAGCCCGTATGGAGGACTTTGGTATCAAAATTGACTCCGAGAAACTCTATTCTTTGGGTTTCGATTTAGAGAGAGAGTTAGACGATATCGAAAAGGCCGCATTCCAAAGTGTCGGCCATGAGGTAAATATGGGCTCACCAGCGGAACTGTCTCGACTATTATTTGATGAACTGTCACTCCCTCCGTCAAAAAAAATCAAAACAGGCTTCAGTACGGACGCCGAGTCGTTGTCGGTGTTAGTCGACCAGCATCCAGTCGTGCAAATGATTCTTGATTGGCGTGAGATATCGAAATTGAAGTCGACCTACGTAGACGCACTTCCACGGCATGTTAATCACACCACAGGCCGAATCCATACGATTTACTCTCAAACAACCACAGCTACCGGCAGATTATCCTCCACTGCTCCCAATTTACAAAATCTTCCTATCCGAGGGGATCGAGGTGGCGCGATTCGTGATGCGTTTATCGCTAGTGACTGTGGTTCAGACCCCTTATTTCTTTCGATCGATTATTCACAAATCGAGCTACGAATCCTGGCTCATTTAAGTCAAGATGAGACCTTAATCGAGGCGTTCTTAGCGGGATCAGACATTCACACTTCCACAGCTGCAAATATCTTTGGAAAATCCAATGAGGACGTTAGTTATGAGGAGCGGAGGCGAGCGAAGGTGTTCAACTTCGGTGTTCTCTATGGACTCAGTGCGTTTGGTCTATCAGGTAGGGAAGGAATTACTCGAGGAGAGGCCCAAGAGTTCATAGACTCCTACTTCCGCTCCTATCCCAAAGTGGAAATATGGAGAAATCAGGTGGTAGAAGAAGCCCGGTCTGTTGGATACGCGCACACGATGACTGGTAGACGCAGAGCAATCCCTGAACTGCACTCACGTAACCAAAACGTCAGAAGGGCAGGCGAGCGTATCGCGATGAATATGCCAGTCCAGGGCACTGCCTCTGACATTATAAAAATTGCAACTAATAATATAGATGAGGAGTTGATGAAACGTCGTGATAGGGGTCTGCACGCCCGACTGGTCATGCAGATACATGACGAACTCATCTTTGAACTTCCTTCTAGTGAGGTTGCTTCGATTGTAGATCTTGCTGAAGAAATGATGCCCTCTATCGAGTTATCAGTGCCACTATTACTCGATAAGGCTATCGGGACTTCTCTGGGGAATTTAGAAGAAATCTAACATTATGCCTGAGCTGCCCGAAGTCGAGACAGTTAGACGTGACCTGATCCCCTACGTGCTTGGGGCCACTATTCAAAGAGCCATAGTACACCGGGGCTTTAGTCGAATGATTAAGGACAGCTCTATAAAGGCGTTCCGGGAAACGGTTGAAGGGAGTCAAATCGAAGAATTGAGACGTCATGGTAAGTATTTAATTTTCAGGTTATCGAATGGGCGCAGTTGGATCGTGCACCTACGCATGACAGGTGCTTTCCTAATATCGTCGGACTATCGTCCGAGGGACCGGCATGAGCGAGCCCGTATCAGAATCACATCACCTTCGTACACGTCAGAAATGGTGCTCGCTTTTAACGACGTTAGACGGTTCGGGACATGGGAATGCGTGCCCACCGAGCACGAAAATGATCGAATCCCCAGTGGCCCAGATGCACTAGCGATCGATTTCACCCAAGATGATCTACTTGGCAAATTGCAATCCAAGGATACTTCTCTTAAATCAGCGTTACTGGATCAAGCTGTGGTTGCCGGACTGGGGAATATATACGTCGATGAATCATGCTTTTTGGCGGGAATTCGTCCTGACAGAAAAGCCAAGAATCTATGCGCGCGAGAAGTTGAAAGATTGTATGACGCGATTGGCACTACTTTAAACCGTGCCCTCGAACAGGGAGGAACATCATTTCGTAATTACGTCAATGCATTTGGGCTACCCGGTGGAGCACTATCACACTGCCAGGTCTACCAGCGTGACGGGCAATGTTGCAGGATTTGCGATAGTACAATACTGAAAATTAAACATGCTGGGCGTGGCACGCATTATTGCCCAGTTTGCCAAGATTGAGATAAGGGTGATTGACATGTCTGAATTGCTAAAGCCTGGATCTTTAATCGATATCCCAGGAGTGAAGGTGGGGCACTCATCCGACCTAGATAACTGTACCGGTTGCACTGTAGTGTTATTGCCAGATGGGAGTATTTCAGGGGTGGACGTTCGTGGCGGCGCGCCAGGATCACGAGAGACAGATTTACTTAGACCAATGGGACACGTGCCGGGAGCGAATGCTTTCGTCCTATCAGGCGGCAGTGCATTCGGTCTTGATGTAGCGCAAGGCGTCGTCCAGTTTCTACGGGATAATGACATCGGATATCAGACGTCTGACATGAAGATCCCGATCGTGCCAGCAGCAATTCTCTACGATCTAGGTATTGGTGAACCGATAGCACCCACACAGACTGATGGTTATGAGGCTGCAAAAATAGCATCGTCAGAAAGTTTTGCGGTAGGAAGTGTGGGCGCGGGAACTGGTGCGACAGTGGCCAAACTCCTAGGTCCACAACATCGACTCAAGGGCGGACTCGGTACCGCGTCTATCCGCGTGGACAGGTCCACAGAAGAGGATCTATTTGTTGCTGCTCTGGCCGTGACGAACGCGATGGGAGCGATATATGATTTTGAATCCGGCGAAACTTTGGCGAGTCCTGGAGGAGCCGGAAAGGACTTGAGTGAGTTGGTGGAAGCCTTAGCCTCGGACAAGATCCCGCGGAAAGAAGGCTCGTCTGATAGCAATACGACACTGGTCATAGTCGGGACAAATGCTCAACTCGATAGCGTAGCCGTTAACAGACTTGCCGTGTCTGGAAGTTCAGGAATGGCTCGAGCAATCTGGCCTGTCCATACTAGGGGTGATGGTGATCTTGTATTTTCCTTTGCGACTCAAGAGATTAACTGTGAGGAAGAAACTAAATTAGCAATTGAAGGACTCGCCGCAGTGGTTACCGCAAGAGCAATAACTAACTCGATTTATGCTGCTGCGTGATACTTGAACGAATAAACGGCAATTAATAAACTTGAGCTTGGTTAATATTCGAGTTTATATAATTCAACTTCTATTCAATTGATGAGGCTTTTATGGTAAGCAGAGAGAAACGCGTTACAATTCTTGACCTTCAAAAAATGCAGCAGCAAGGAACGAAGATTCCAATGCTGACAGCCTATGACTATCCCTCAGCCCGTCTTGCGGAGGGGGCCGGTTGTCCTGTATTACTGGTCGGAGATACTTTGGGTATGGTCGTTTTAGGTTATGACTCGACTCTGCCAGTGACCCTCGAAGACATGATCCACCACGGACGAGCTGCTAGGCGAGGCGCATCTAACGCGCACATCGTCGTAGATTTACCCTTTGGCAGTTATCAGTCAGATGTCACCACGGCTATGAACGCTGCCATGCGTGTAATGAAAGAAACCGAGTGCGACTCGGTGAAAATCGAAGGCGGAAATAGTCAGGCAATTGAGACCGTTGCGAAATTAGTCACCGCAGGGGTACCTGTAATGGCCCATATAGGACTGACCCCACAATCTGTGAACGCGCTTGGCGGGTTTAAGCTGCAGGGACGTACCCCACGAGATGCCATCCGCCTTTTGTCTGAAGCCCAAAAATTGCAGGAGGCAGGGGCATTTGCCATAGTATTAGAGTCTGTCCCAGCAGCACTGGCTGCCAAGATCACTGAAGTTCTTAGCATCCCGACTATAGGTATAGGTGCAGGACCATATTGTGATGGTCAGGTGCAAGTCTGGCACGATTTATTGGGTCTATATGATTCATTTAAACCTCGACATGCGCGACGCTTTGATGAAGTTGGTGCGTCGATAACAGGTGCCCTTGTGGATTATATAGAGGCAGTTCGAGCTGGTGAATTTCCGAATAGTTCCGAATCCTTTGGTCTAAGTGAAGAGGTTGAAAGTTGGATCACTCGTAACCTGCCGGGTAAAGAACAGAGCATGCGACAGGCGGAACAAGTGCTCTCGGAAACAGACGGTTCTCGTAAATAAACCTCATCGTCATGAATATCGCTAAACTCAAAACCGACCTTAAGTTTGGTACCGGGCCGAATGACCTTACTCATGGATTTGTTCCTACTATGGGAGCCCTCCATGATGGACATAAAGAATTGATTCGAACTGCGAGGGCGGACTGTGAATTTCTAACAGTTTCAATCTTCGTGAATCCCACCCAATTTGCACCAGGCGGCGACTTCCTCGAATACCCGCGGACAATCGAACAGGATATAGCGGCACTACGAGACTTAAGAGTCGACCAGCTATACGTTCCCACTGAAGACGAGATTTACCCAGAGGGGACTATGGTTAATATCACACTAGAGCCCATTGAATACATTCTGGAAGGTGCCCAGCGACCGGGTCATTTCTCGGGGGTGGCGAACGTGGTTCTGCGGCTATTCAATATAGTCCAACCAACTAGGGCATATTTTGGGGATAAGGATGCTCAACAACTTATCGTGATAAGAAAGCTCGTTACTGATCTGCACTTGCCTGTTGAAATAATTGGCTGTCCGACCGTCCGTGATAAAGACGGCATGGCCCTTTCTTCTCGGAATATATTTCTAGATACGGAAGAACGAGTTCAAGCAAAATCGATCTCACGAGGCCTATTCGCAGCGCAAGATGCTTTCAGTAGTGGTGAATTATCCTCATACTTTCTACGTGACGTAGTTCGTAAAGAATTAGAGCCCAACAATTTACTATTCACCGAGTATGTTTCCTTGTGTAGGCCTGACTCCATGGATGAGGTGATCGGAGAGTGTGAGGAAGGGGATATTTTATCGGTAGCAGTCCGACTCGATTCGACAAGACTTATTGATAATATTTGTCTGCGCAATCGGCCTGAATCGAACTAGAATGATTCGTACAGGAGGCTTTTATGTCTGGACATTCTAAATGGTCATCTATTAAGCATAAGAAGGCCGCGAAGGACGACAAACGTGGACAACTCTTCACTAAGTTAGCTCGCGACATAACAATGGCTGCTAAAAATGGACAAGATGGCAATCCTGATTCGAACGCTTCTCTTCGATTAGCCATACAGAAAGCTAAGGCATCCAATATGCCGAACGACAATATTGATCGTGCAATCGGTAAAGCTATGGGTGGCGCGGATGGTGAATCGCTAGAGGAGATTACTTACGAGGGCTACGGCCCCGGTGGGTGTGCAATTCTAGTGGATGCGATTACTACCAATCGGAATCGTACCGTGGCTGAAGTCAGGCATGCCTTTTCGCGCGCAGGTGGGAGTATGGCGGAGACAGGCTCAGTCGCATGGCAATTTGAACGTAGAGGAGTAATCACCCTTGACAAAAGTGACCTGAACGAAGAAGACGTTTCACTATCAGCGATAGATGCTGGAGCTCTCGATATTGAAGACGGTGGGACCAGTATAGACGTAATCACTGAACCCGGTGATTTAGTGACAATTAAAGATAGCTTGGAGTCTGATGGCTATCAAATTGATAATGCCGATTCCCTACAACTCCCAAAACAAAAGATTCTTTTGGGTGAGAGCGATGCAAAAGCGGCTCTCCGGCTATTTGAAGCTCTTGATGATCTTGATGATGTTTCCAAAGTTCATTCGAATGCTGATTTTGAAGATTCAGTCCTCGATGAGTTACGCGATTGATGTCTAGAGATTCTCAAACGGTTAGTTCCGAATGGCCTATGCGTATAATGGGCATCGATCCTGGTCTCAGCGTTACCGGATACAGCATTCTTGAATTCTTATCGAACACAGATAAACCAAACCTTCTCACAGCCGACAAAATAACAACTGACAGCAAGATCCCACTCGGTGCTCGGCTCGGGAAAATCCATAAGATACTTGAATTCGTGATTAAGGAATTCGCACCTACTGAGATTGCGGTTGAGAGTCAATTCTTAGGTAAGAATGTGAAATCTGCTATGTCAGTGTCCCAAGTGAAAGCGATTTCATTATTGGCCGCTTTTCAGAATGGACTTAGAGGCCGAGAGATCTCACCTCGGGAAGTCAAGGAGATAGTGGCTGGTTGGGGAGGTGCTGACAAAGAGCAAGTGCGTGCTATGGTATTGGCACAAATTAATGCCGTTTCACTCCCTTCATCTTTTGACATTTCGGATGCCACAGCTATCTGTCTCGCAGCGTTTTCTCTCAGGCGTTTCGATATAATTATGGGAGATAATTATGGGAGCGGGGACAAACTGTGATCCGAGCATTTGACGGAGTAATCACTGACTTCGATGATCAAGCCGGGACCGCCTCCGTTGTGGTAGTCGGCGTGCACTACGAAGTTCGCATCCCAGCATTTGCGACAGAATGGGCTAGAACACTCGAAAACTCACAATCGACGGCTCGAATCCATATCTATGAATATGCGACTCAACATGATTCTACTAGCCAGTTCGTAGGATTCCCTAATGTTGAAGAGCGTGAATTTTTCCGTAAATTCGTTGACGTACCAAAACTAGGGCCATTAAAGGCGGCGCAGGCGCTACAGCGGCCTATAATTGAAATCGCGCAATCGATAGAGCAGGGGGACCAGTCAGCACTCGCTAGTCTGCCAGGGATTGGGAAACGTCTGAGTCAAACAATAATTGCGCACTTACAGGGCAAACTCGAATTTTTGCTTGCCGGCACAACGATAGAAACTTCATATCAGTCCGAGGTTCAGAGTGCTGGAACAGCAGTTCGAAATGATGCCGTCTCAGCACTTATTGCTTTGCAATTTACCCGGGTTGAGGCTGAAAGAGCTGTTGAAGAGGCCTTGTCAGAGACTGATTCTGATCCTGATTTAGATACCCTACTACGCCGAGTACTCGACCAACGTTAGATTCAGTAGATAATCGCAAATCCCTTGCCAGTGAATTCACCGTCAAATGGTTCCCATTTCGGCTCAACTATATCGACTTCAGCTAGGGCAGGTCCTCTACGCAGTTCCTCGAGCAGTGAACGAAGATCTGCCTCATTTCCCTCGGCGCTCAATTGCACTCTTCCGTCCGGAAGATTTTGCACTACTCCCTCAAGCGAAAGCAATGATGCGGCGGTGGCGGCGTATGCCCGGTAGCCAACCCCTTGCACTTTTCCATAAATTGAAGCCACCAGTTTCACGGTCTTCATATTCACTTTGCAATCCGCTTCAGGTTTTCCTTAATCAATTCGATCGGTATCGAGCTCTCTAGGAATGCGTGACCGATTTTATCAAGCAGTACAAAACGAATATCACCCCCCACAACCTTCTTATCACGGGTCATCGCCTCCAGCACTGCAGCTGGATTTAGACCTGGTGCCGACACCGGGAGGCCGTACGTTCTGAGCATGTCCGATTGTCTCTCGAGCAATTCTTGCGGTGTTATCCCTAAGTCTCTGCCGATATATCCGGCCGCCATCATCCCGACAGATACTGCTTCGCCATGCATATATTGTTCGTAGGACGTGACGGTCTCGATCGCATGCCCCGTAGTATGCCCATAGTTGAGAATTGCACGTAGGCCGCCCTCATGCGGGTCTGCGGACACGATCATTGATTTAAGTCTGACAGAGCGTGCTGTGATTTTTGCAAGGAGATTCAGGTCGGGTGACTCCCTCAATAGTTCAGCTGAGTTCTGTTCGAGCCACTCAAAGAGTTCGGAGTCTAGGATGAGTCCGTGCTTGATTATTTCCGCAAAACCTTCAACATAAGATCGTCTGGGGAGGGTACGCAAGAGCTCTACATCCACGATAACTCCGGAGGGTTGTTTGAAGGCTCCGACAAGATTTTTTCCTTGTCGGAGATCAATACCTGTTTTGCCACCGATGGCAGCATCATTCATCGCTAGGGTGGAGGTAGGAATGAGTAGAACTGACAACCCACGAAGATATGTTGCCGCCACATAACCCGCGATATCTGTAGCGACCCCGCCTCCAAAACCTATAACGAGGTCTCCACGCTCGGCTTTTTGATCTGCTAGCCAACTATATATCTCACCGAGTAGGTGGTAATTTTTCGATTGCTCACCAGGTGGAATTAAGTATGAGGCGCCAGGTATTTGTGCCAGTTGCAGTTGATGAGTCAAAGCATTTCCGTGCAAGGCCATTACTGCTTCGTCGCCAATTATGAATACACGCCTTTCAGCGAGGTTTAACTGGGCTAGTCGTTCCGTGAGGCGTGATAGTTCACCGACACCGACCCAAATAGGGTAGGTCTTATCAGTTGTGCCTACGATGGCAGCAGGTAGGCGCGATACATCCTCTGACACGAAGTGATTACTTCGTGACGCTATATTCGGATCACTCTGAGCCCAAACACTTATGATGCGGCCAGCTATTCGGGCTAGCTCATCATGTGGGGCCTGAACTTCTTCGATGATCGTAGGCAATGTCAGGTCAGCTAAAAGATATGTGCTGAGCCTGCGAGATTCAAGTGTTCGGAGAGAACCAATTGGATTGTCGCTCTGCTCAAGGATCGGCCGAACTTCACCTGAGTCATCAGCGAGATAACGCTCGTACAGGACATCTACTGGAGCATCTAAATGGACAATAAAACCGTTATCGGATAAATATCTGCGGTTCTCAGGG
>DEAP01000020.1:14055-35814 GCA_002348225.1 Dehalococcoidia bacterium UBA2979 | reverse complement strand
GGTGTGCCGGTGATGATCCATCAGCAGACTATTGATACCTCCAAAACTGCGATTGAGTTGGGTGCTCGTTTTGTAATGCACAGCTCTGACGCGCGACTTATGCAGGATGCGATGCGTAAAGATTTTGCGGAGCTGCGATCTGCAGCTGGAGCCGCGTCGGCTGAGCAGTCTGAAGACACAATCGAGACGGTATAGATTACAGGGAGGTGCCACAATGGCTGCACCTATAGTGACCAAGATAGAAGTAACTGAGTTTTCATATGAGGTACAGGATATTACCCCTCACGAGAAGACTCGTATTCCCGTGTATCAGAAGGGTAAGGTCCATAACGCCGTGGGACGTGTTCTCCAAATATTCACAGATTCTGGAGTGACCGGTGAATATATGGGTGGAAATGCGTCTGAACTTGCGGGAGTTGCGCAGTGCGCGAATGCGTTGCTTGGTAGAAATGCACTTGCTAGAGAAGCTTTTTACAACGATGCCAAACAGGCGCTCAAACAACAAGCACGTATGGGAATGTCCCAGGTGGATATAGCTCTTTGGGATTTTGCTGGTAAATTCCACGAGGCTCCGATATATCAGTTGCTTGGGGAATACCGCACGAAGTTGCCCGCGTATGCAAGCACGATGGTTGGGGATGACCAGCCTGACGGACTGAGCTCGCCGGAGGCATACGCGGACTTTGCTGAGCAATGCCTCGACATGGGTTATCCGGCGTACAAGATTCATTGGTGGCGAGAAAGTTCACTTCGCCGCAGAATCAAATTACTTGAGGAAGTCGCAAAAAGGGTGGGCGGCAAAATGGACCTAATGCTAGATCCAGCGAGTAGTTTATTGACTTGGGGTGACGCTCTACAGGTGGGTAAAGCCTGCGATGAGTATGGGTACTATTGGCTTGAGGATCCGTATCGGGACGGTGGGGTATCTGCCTTCGGACATAAAAAGTTACGCGAGCTGATTAAGACACCACTTTTGCAAACTGAACACATTCGTGGTCTCGAGCAGCACGTAGATTTCGTCATAGCCGGCGGGACTGATTTTTTGCGAATCGATCCTGATTACGATGGCGGTATTACAGGAGTCATGAAGATCGCACACGCTGCGGAAGGCTTTGGACTGGATGCCGAACCTCATTCACCGGGACCATCACGGCGACATGTGATGGCTGCTGTTCGGAACTGTAATTACTATGAGATGGGTCTGATTCATCCTCGTGTGAAACGTTCAGCTCCACCTGTGTTTCTGGATTACGAGGATGAGATAGATACAATCGATAGTGAGGGATGCGTTGAGCCACCGACTGGGCACGGTCTCGGGGTTACCTTAGATTGGGAATTTATAAAGGCAAATAAGCTGGGGTCTAAAATTTATGAATGAGCCTGTGATTCGATAATCTGTTTGGTCAGTTGCAGATGTCCTAAATGTATGGCCGTGTGATCCACTGTGTGTAGGAGAGCGTCTCCTATCGATAAAGGCTCTTCCTCCCGCCAACCGTTGTTATTAAGCTCATCATTCGAAATCTCCATGACTCTTTCTTTAAGCAGAGGCATCCACGAATTCTTGTATGCGACGAGGCCTTCGACGCTACCAACGGCCAGAAATTCTGAATCCCTATCTCGGTCTATTCTGTGTCCAGTACCAAAAAATAGTCCCCACTGCTCAATACTTCCTAATACATGACGTCCGAGTACAAAGGGAGTGTTTACCTCAGGGATACCGACGTCTTGATTGAGT
Organism: Dehalococcoidia bacterium UBA2979; assembly: GCA_002348225.1. Taxonomy (GTDB): domain Bacteria; phylum Chloroflexota; class Dehalococcoidia; order UBA2979; family UBA2979; genus UBA2979. The sequence continues at coordinate 34,079 of DEAP01000020.1, read as the reverse complement.
AGCTCTTTCGGGATGTTCCCAAGAGTACTCAGGAGCTCTGTTACGAGTCCGTCGGTCATGGAAATCAGGCGTGACGCCTCATTTTCTACAGTCATGCTCTTGCTTGTGACTATCCTCGTGGAAGGCCAAGGCCTCGTGTAGCCACGATATTCCTTTGAATTTCGGATGTCCCTCCGCCGATAGTAGACGAAACGCTCGTGACGTAGGATTGCCCGATCGTGCCTCCCATCGGTGCGCGTGGTTCCTGCGGTCGTAGTTGGCTGTGTAATCCGATCATCTTGCTTGATGTTCGTGCGATTCTTTGATTCAATTCCGAGCTGAACAGTTTCGCGGCCGAAGCCTCATAATTAGCGATTATTCCGTTCGTCTGCATATGGACAATTCGATAGGCAAGATTCGTCCCGATCTCAATTTCGGTCATGCGATCGGCATACTCTAAACGAACATCCGGATTCTGCTCGATTCTTGCAGGATTTTCATTCGCGTAGGCGATGTGCTCTTCTACCGTTCTTCTGCTTCCAGAAAAACCAGCGATACTCGACCGTTCGAAATCTAGTGCTACAGCGAGGTGGTACCAACCACGATCCTGCTCACCAACGAGATTTTGTTTAGGAACTCGGACATCTTCGAAGAAGACCTCGTTGAAGCCGTGTTCATCACCCATATTGATTAGTGGTCGGACCGTAATACCCGGTGTTTTCAGGTCCAACAGAAACATAGAAATCCCTCGATGTTTCGGTGCGTCCGGATCTGTCCGTGCCGCTAGCCAGCCCCAGTTTGATCGATGGGCACCGGACGTCCAAATTTTCTGTCCGTTCACTACGAACTCATCCCCATCCTGAGTCGCACGGGTTTGTAGAGCCGCGAGGTCACTTCCAGCCCCAGGTTCTGAATAAAATGTACACCACCAGGAATCATCATCCGCATTAGCTATTTTGTTGAGGTGTTCATTTTGTTGTTCCTCACTACCAACTAGCATCAGAGCAGGGCCGACCCAGTCAATTCCATGATTTCCACCACTTGGGGCTCTGTTGTACGCCATTTCCTCATTCAGCAACATTTGCTGCCAGTGAGGAGCTTCGAGGCCGCCAAATTTTTTCGGCCAAGCCATGGTGTTCCATTTTCGCTTTGCCATAGCTTTCTGGAACTGGAGTCTCTGATCAAATTTCTTCTCGTCGTACATGCTTTCGTCGGATACATCCTCTGTTTGCACTGGCAAATTTTCTGAGATAAAGTCCCGTACTTCGCTGCGAAAGCTTTCTTGTTCTTGAGTGAATTTAAAATCCATAGGATCCTCCGTGCGTGCTGGAAGCAGTGTATCAAAAAAACTATGGTTATCACGTCACATGCTGTTACAGTGTCCAGACATTTGAGATTAGGGAGGAATTCGGCATGAAATCTCTTGAGGGAAAATCTGCCTTAGTAACAGGGGCTAGTCGAGGTCTTGGTAAAGATATTGCGATGAGTTTGGCACAGGCAGGTGCTTCAGTCATGGTCACAGCACGTACCGCCGAGGAGACAGACTCACATATTCCCGGCAGTCTCAGAAATACGGTCGAACAAATCCTAGACACCGGAGGTATTGCCTCAAGTATTAGATGTGATGTCACCGTTCCTGACAATATAAATTCAGCGGTACAAGCGACAGTTGACGCTTTCGGAGCAGTCGACATTGTGGTAAATAATGCAGGCATACTGATTCCGGGGCAGATCACCGAGCTCCAGACAAAACATTGGGACTTGATTTTCAAAGTAAATGTCCTAGGGCCATTTTTAATGGCGAGGGAAATCGTTCCGGTGCTTGAGAAAAATGGAGGCGGACACATTATTAACATCTCCTCCAGAGCCGCGATAGGTCCTGGCCCTGGCCCATATGATGAGCCTCGCTTGGAAGGATCAGCATATGGCACGACCAAGGCGGCTCTCGAACGTTTTTCGCAAGGACTAGCTGCTGAACTTGGTGACAGGAATATAGCAGTGAACGCACTATCACCACATTTACCAATTTGGTCTGAAGGGGGACATTTTTTCCGAACCAAGGGAGGGGAACCTGACTACTCAGGCTGGAGAATGAGTGGCGAGATTATCGGCGATGCGGCGGTCTGGATATGTGAACAACCATCTTCTGAGTTTACTGGTCACATTCTCTACGACGAACTTGTGTTTAGTGAGTTAGTTGGGTTGAATGCCCAAGAAATTCAAGATCGATATCCGGTGGAATAGTTATTATACTTTCCATTGAAAGAACTATTTAGGGGGAGATATGTCGTTAACAACAGGTGATAGGGTGGAAATTACTGAATTGGTTTCGCGCTACAATCAGGCGATTGACTCAGGTGACCATGAGACATGGGCATCAACATTTACTGCTGATGGTACGTTCAATTCCAAAAGTGGCCAAGCATCAGGCACCGATGAACTAAGTCAGTTTGCAAAGGGATTTTCGGAAAGAATGCCCGGCGCGAGACACTGGGTAAATAATTTAGTTATCGACGGTGATGGGGATACAGCGGAATTATGCTGCTATTTGAATCTCATGCGAGGTGGTGAAGTACTCAGTAGTGCCACTTACAATGACACCCTCATCAAGCAGGATGGGAACTGGAAGTTCAAATCACGTAACGTCAGCTAGATAGACCGAGGTCGAGTACCTGGATCCCGACGAGTGCAAGTACGATCATGAAGCACATGGTGCCAAGGATGGTGACGGCCACTCGGGGTCCAACCGCTCCAACCTCACGAACATCTACTCCAAGTCCTAGGCCGGCCATTGCAACAACAAATAGTAGCTTGCTGATTGACCGAGCCTGTAATCCGATATCTTCAGAGATTACGTCCGTGGTTCGTAACACCGTGAGGATTAGGAAACCCGCAACAAACCAGGGCACATAGGTTTTGATTTTCTCTGTGAGTGACGAAGAATTATCTGTGTCACGATGTAACAGCCCGAGGACAATAATCATCGGGCCAAGTAGGAGCACACGGACCAATTTCACAAGTGTGCCAGTCTGTCCAGACAAAGGTGATACTGCGAATGAAGCGGCAACCACCTGTGGCACCGCATACACAGAAATACCCGCGAGTATGCCGTACTGGACGTGATCAAGATCAAAGATTGGAGCAAAGAATGGCAAAATCAAAATCTGCCCTACACCTAGGATTGCACTGATCCCAATAGCAGCTGCTACTTCATTTGGAGTAGCCTTGATCACTGGAGCTACGGCAGCCACAGCGGAATTTCCACAGATAGAGTTGCCCACTCCTACCAAGACCGCGAGGCGCGAACTCAATCCAAGCAATTTGTGCCCGATGAACCACGCGACAGTGAGCCCACCAAATACGGCCACCAGTATGAGTATCAGCAGTGATGTGCCGGACGAGGTGATGTCCTGTAGCGCAACACTTGCTCCGAGCAGCAATACCGATGCCTCTAGAACCTGTTTTGACGCGAATTTGCCGCCAGATCCAAAGGTCGTCGGAAGTGGAAGTAGATTTTTAGTGAGGATTCCTAGGACCAGCGCTATCACCAAAGCATCTATGACAGCTCGGTCAATGATTGACTCCTCTATTTCCGCAACGATCCACGCAATTGATCCAAGAAACACACAGAATGCGATACCAGGGAAGTTGTTTTTCATGAGTGCAGAGCGTACTACGAATAGCACTGGTTGTCCGATACTTTACATGTCGTTGTAAGATTTATACGAAATAGATGAGGGGTTGAAATGGTTCTTGCGTCTAACAAGGACTATCCGAAACTGTCCGCTCGTTCGCTCGGGTGGCTCCGCTATCTGCATCGTAAAACCCATACACCTGACAATTGGGACAAAGACGGTCAGCCACATGAGCACTGGGACAATCGAACTGGAGAACCCACCACATCATGGCACCGATTCGATTTATTTGAATCGAGTTACTCAGTAGCTTTGATGGCAGATACAACTCCCGCCTGGCGCGAGGTATACAGTTCAATTCTGGACGAGATCGTCGAGAGATATTCGGGCTACTGGGCTGCTAAAGACTGGCTCGATCAGATTGGTGAAGATCCAAGGAGAGGTAATTACCCTGAAGGTTTCGTGCGTCTTCTACCGGAGCATCTTGTTGATGATTATGATGTCCCTGGATGGACGGCAAATGGCGTGGAGCCCTGGGGACTCCAGATGGATCCTGTTGGTGCAGATGGCAATCTGTTTTATCGCGGTTGGTTCCTTGTGGTTATGGGACTACATCGGTATGTATCAGGCGATTCAAAATGGAATGACCCGTTTGACGTTGTGAGAGACGGTGAGAACACCTTTTCCTGGACTCATGAAAAGATGGCTCGGTTTCTGCACGACCAGTGGGTTGATCGACCAGAAGGGCCGCACTGAGAGAACACTAAGATATGGCCCACGTGACTGGGCGCAGCTGGTCTCGGTCTGAGACTGTACGACATACTCTTTAGCGATTCTACGCACTCGATATATGACGAGTGGTGGGAATATACCAAGGAGTTTTATATCCCATTTGAGGACGGACGCCCAGTAGGGACCCAGTCACTCTATTACGATCCGATAATCGACTATCACCATTTGGGCCCGAGTGCTAGTGGATTCCTTCTGTATTTCCAGACAGCAGCTCAGCATCGAGAGGATACGGTACTTTTGGTGGACAGTATGGTGGACCAGCTTGGGTGGAATGAATCACCGAGTTTTATCGATGGTGAACGAGGGATTGGTCCTCTAGTGAGGACGGCAGCATTAGCGAGAGAGTTTGGCAAGAACTCGTTATTTGAGAAATTACTATCGCTTGCTGAAGAGCACTACGAACCAACATGGGATTCAGAGTCCGGAGAATTTACGTGGGGATTTGGATTAAACGAGACGCACCCTCGTGGCCAGCTCAACGCTATTATGGCGTACGCTGAGGCTGGTAGTGAAGCTGCTTGGTGGCGATTGTTCAACCAGCCGAATCTTACAAAATTCAATGAACCAACGGTCTATGGCGTCGATTTTCCGCGCGTTTCATTGACTCAGGCGTTCTATGATCCCAAAGAACGTGTGCTCACGATAGCGTTAGACGAAGGGTTGCCGGATGCGCGTGGTGAACGGACTTCATTCAAAATACAAAACGTGGATACAGACAGTCTTGATGTGAGATCCGATGCAGATATTTCTTGGCAAGTCATTGATGACGAGTTGGAAGTGACCATCCCAGTCGGCCCATATTCCGTCCAGATCAGTCATTAAACACTCTTTCAGTCAGTTTAGGAGACCCTATACTAGGGCTAACTTTGGATGAGGACCGCCATGCCAACACTAGAAGTGCAAGATGTATCTCTTGAATATTTCCAGCAAGGTCCGGAGTCATCGGTGCCGGTGGTACTGATACATGGTGCTGGTTCTTCTGCTCGCATATGGGATTCAGTTCAAACCTATTTGGCTGAATCCGGATATCAATCCTATGCGATCAGTCTGCGTGGGGCCGGTGGCTCGGATCGGACGCGAGAAAGTACGGATTATCATCCATCGAGTTATGCAATCGACCTGAGGGGTGCTTTGGATAAACTGGGGATAACGAAATGTGTCCTTGTCGGACATTCTCTGGGCACAATCGTGGCGAGCTATATTCTGCGCGATGCTCCTGATTTAGTAGAACGACTGATACAGATTGCAGGTCCTGCCGTGGTGAAGGAACCGAACCGATCTTCTATGACTTCCAAAACCAGGGCGGGGTACGGGAAATCTTTGAGTCCGGAAGCCTTTGCACACTGGGAGGCACAGCATCTTGGACTATCTGAAGACACACGGAAGCAACTTCGTACTGACATTGACAATAATCCAGAAGAACGATTACTTGGTCAAGCCAGGCCATGGGACGGAATTACTGACGTGGCAGCAACTATACAAGTGCCGACGCTTGTCATACTTGGGGATGCTGATGATGTCGTAGACCCGGCAGAGCCACTCGACTATTTTTTGCAACTCAACGAATCAGTTAGGCATCTACATGTATTTTCTGGTGTTGGTCATTATCCGAATGCGCAGGTCCCTGAACGACTTGTAGGTGTCTTTAAACGATTCATTACCAGCTGACCGTACCTGATTTGGGAGGACTAAATTGAAACTGAACTCGCCACCGATCCCTACGCAAAGTTCCGGCGGGAAATATACTTTCCCGACTGTCAAGGAACCAGCTTCGGGCTCCAAAGGAGTAGTGACTTCCAATCACGTGCTTGCGTCTCATGCAGGCGTCGAGCTGCTTCTCGCGGGGGGTAACGCGGTAGATGCTGCAATAGGCACAATGTTTGCTCTGTCAGTAGTGGAGCCAATGATGACTACAGTATTTGGAGCGGGATTTACTAATATTCATATGGCTGATGGAACCGATATCGTTATCGATAATTATGCTGAGGTTCCCAAAGCAGCTACGCCGGATCTGTTCGAACCCATTCCTGATCATTTAGATCATGGTGTTGTTGATGACCTAAACCTGACCGGTCACTTGGCCGTTGGAGTGGGTGGTACTTGTCTTGGGTGGGCAACTGCAATCGAGAAATACGGAAATCTTGAGTTGTACGATGTGGTCGCGCCAGCCGTCCGACTAGCTACCAAAGGATTCCCAGTGAGTCCCTACCTGAAGCAGAGCATCATAAATGCTGAGTCTGGATTAAGACGCTTTACGGATAGTCAAAAGGTATTCTTACCCGGTGATCATGTTCCCGAAGTGGGGCATCGAATAATTCGATCAGATTATGCAAATACATTGGAACGAATTGGGTCGGAAGGGCCTGGCTACTTGTATGGCGGTCCGCTGGGTAAAGCCATTGCTGATGATATGCGTGCTCATGGCGGACTAATCACAGAGGAAGAAATTTCGGACTACAAGATCTATGAACGACCACCAGTCATTGCAAGGATCGGTGCGGGCTATGAGATTCTCGCACCTCCGCCTCCTTCTTCGGGCGGTGCTCATATTGTGCAGATGATGAATATTCTGGAGTCATACGATCTCGCGGGGACTGGATTTGGCTCTACAGAAGGAGTCCATTTGTTGTCGGAGGCGTTGAAAATAGCCTTTGCGGATCGTACTCAATATATGGCCGACCCCTTAACCACTGATATTCCGATTGATTGGTTAATTTCCAAGGAATACGGTCAAGATCGTGCGAATGATATCGATTTGAACCGAGCTCAGCAGTATTCATACGGTGAGCGTCCCGCACCCGAGCACAATGAAACGACTACCTGCTGTGCGATGGATTCTGATGGGAATGTCGTGGCATCGACAAATACCCTCCACGGAGCGTTCGGATCGAAAGTTACTGTGCCAGGCACGGGCACACTTCTCAATAACACGATGCAACTTATGGATCCGAGGCCTGGCCGAACAAATTCTATTGCCCCAGGGAAACGGATTCTTTCCTCTATGTCGCCCGTCATTGTTCTGAAGGATGGAGAGACAAATTTTGCCTTGGGATCAGTTGGGGGACTTCGAATCTTCAGTTCTGTTCATCAGGCCATAACGAATGTGATCGTGCATGGTATGACTCTGCAACAGGCAGTTGAGTCCCCTCGTATTTTTGATCAAGGGCATGGTCTGGAGATTGAAGCTTCCTTCCCAGACGTACAGAACCTTCTATCCGAGCTGTCCAACTTGGGTCATGAGGCGAGTGCTCCGTTCAAGATCGGTGGAGGGATGAATGGTATATATCGGGACCTGGAGACTGGACTAATGTCAGGAGTGGCATGCTGGCGGGCTGATGGTGCACCTGTGGCCGTTGGTGGAGGCGAAGCTCTCGTAGAACCGACTGAGACTTTGGGAGTCCGCGATTGAGTCCAGACATCCAGAGTGTTCGAATTGGTGAAATATCGATTACTTGTTTGCCCGATGGTGCTGCAAATATTGACGGACATCCATATCGTGAAGATACTGACAGCGGTGAAGAAGTGGACTGGTCTTGGTACCACCATAAATTTCCGAATGACTTCCATGGGGACTCACATAATTGGCGGATCCACAATAATTGCTTCCTGATTCAGACTAATGAAACGAACATACTCGTGGATACCGGGGTTGGAGTTGGCCCCTATCCAAGGTACAAAAACATGCACGGGACACTGATGCAGAGTCTAGGCGCTGCGGGTGTATCTGTAACAGAAATTAATTACGTTGTACTGACGCACGCACATCCGGACCATGTTGCTTGGAACGTCGACGCGGAGGGGTCCCCTTATTTTCCTAATGCACACTATCTGCTTCACCAGAAAGACTGGGATGAATTTACTGGCCGCACACCTGTTCCTCCGTTCTTCGTCAGGTTCGTCGAGCCACTTAAGGAAATCGGATTGTTGAGACTAATCAGCGGCAATGTTGAGATAGCGCCTGGTGTGACCTGCTTTGAAACTCCTGGTCACACGCCTGGTAGCGTGAGCATTCGGATTTCTTCACAAGGTGAGTACTTATACGTTACAGGGGACGTGATAGTAAGCCCTTTCTACGTTTTTGAGCCTTCTCGAGCCTTCCATTCCGATCTGAATTCAAGGGAAGGTATCTCGACTCGTATACAGCTAATTGAGGAGGTTGTGGAACACACGGGGCTGATAGCATCAGCTCATATTGGGTCCTCGGGTATCGGGTCAGTGCTTCCTAGTGGCGGCGATTATGAATTCAGGCCGCTTTTTCGATAGTAGGTGATGGCGGCGTCGGCAAAACAGTTGCCAATAGAGCCCCAGCTACTGCTAATCCGGTGCAAAAAATCAGAACACCGTCAAAACTTGAGTTGTCGTATATAGTCCCTGCTATCGGTGGCGAACTAAGGGATACCAGAGACAGTCCAAGGAACATCATCGCAGTAACCGATCCCTCCGAGCCGCTGCCAGCAGAATCCTGAGCCGCAGCGGTGATTATAGGCATCACCGAGAAAAACACGAGACCGAGTACCGCTAGTCCAAGGGTAAACGGGACACCGGTCGGTAGGATTAGAAATATAGGTATGAGTAAGGCCATCGTCCACATCGACGTGATAATGACCGGTTTCCGTCCGATCGAATCAGAAATATGGCCTAGAAAAGGAGTACTGAGCACTCCGGCAGCCGTAAGCAAGGCAACATGAAACCCTATTTTGAATTCTGAAAAATCCAAATTTTCGGCCATATGAATTACGATGAACAAACTGAACGAACCGTGCACAGCGCCTCTCAAGCCTCCAAGGACTGTATACCCGATCACATGGCGATTACGGACCAATTTTTCCCCGGCCCGGAGATAGTCACGAAACTTATTTTCGGTTTGTATCTTGAGGGAATCATCATCAGACATGAGAGACAAAATAATTGGGCAGGTTGCGAGGCAAATTGCCGCTACTCCTAGTGATATTTGCCGCCATGACAAGACGGAATCGATATCGACTTCAAACATCCCTAGTGCGCTAAACGCAAAACCTTCGAGCAGTGCCCCGATGACGAAGGGTCCAGTCGTGTTCCCAACTTGTGCCCCCGTCAAATGGAGCGATATTGCAAGACCTCTCTGTCGTGGGTAACGTGCGGCTAGTGTGCCAAACGCCGGCGCATGCCAGAAGTTGGATCCAAATCCGAGGAGTGCAACTGCGACGCACACCATGAGGTACGAGTTGGCTGTACTCAAAGTTAGATAGCCGGTCCCAATCATAGCCATCGAAAAGAAGAGGAGCCAACGAATCTTATTTGGGTATATGTCGGCGAGCGCTCCGGCAGGGATATTTGAGATCGCGCTCGACACCCCCTGTACCGATTGAATTGAGCCCATACCAAGGCCAGAGAGTCCGAGCGTTTCTTTCAGACCTGGAACAAGCATCAAGAATGTGCTTTGGACAAAGTGCTTCAGGCCGTGTCCGACCGAAAGTCCGGCAACCAGTCCTCTGAATTTCAAGCGGGCATCTACAGCCGCGGTTGGTGAGTTTTCAGACATGTGCACAATGGTAGTCGGATTTGCGATTGTATGGTTTTCGTCACTTGGTCGGAATATTATTTAGCGACCATCGTACGTCCGTGCTTTTCGATGAGTCCGGGTGACAACTTCCGAATGATCATCGGGAAGAAACAAGCTGTGGCGATGAGAAGCACTGCTCCCTCAAGTAGCACGATAAGTAGCGCATTTTGCGGACCTACGGCATTGACTAGTGGTCCTACCTGAACGGCAGTCAGCGGTCCGAGTCCTATGCAGAAAGAAAGAACCCCGAGTACGCGACCTCTCATTTCTGGTGCAGCTACGCGGATTAATATCGCCGTTTGCATCGTCGCGAAAGCGGCAAATCCAAATCCTACGCCGAAGATAGCGAGAAGACTTGCAAGATATATCTCTGAAAAAGCAAATGCCGAGGCACAAAGAAGGAACCATCCTGTGCCGAAGTAGTAGATTTGATTGAAGTGTATTTCTCTGGATGACTGGGCGATCCAAAGAGAGCCAATTACAGCTCCCACTCCTTCGATCGATCCGAGGATTCCTACACGGAAGGCATCAGCCTCAAGGATATCTTTGCCAATAACTGGTAGGAGAGAGTTATATGCCGGGAAGGCGAGGTTGAAAACAATCGTTACACCGAGTGCTCCGATAAGGAGTCTGTTTGCCGTAACATATCGGAGTCCATCTTTTACTTGTGTTAACGAACTGGTTCCTTCAGTCGTAGGTTCTCGGACTTCCAACGAGACTCTGGATGCGACTCCCGCGGCGACAATAATTATTATCCCACCGAGGAGATAGGCCCAACCAGCGCCGATGAGAGTGATAAGTCCTCCGGCGATTAACGGCCCCGGTATTTTTGCTAAAGAATCGGTACTCCACTCAATTCCGATTGCACGTGCTAACAGATCTTCGGGAACCGTGTCCGCAATAATCGCTTTCCGATTAGGAAATTCGATAGACCAACCGATTGCAAGGATGAATACAAAAGAGAGCAACTGCCAATATTGGATATCGTAAAAAGTGATGGCGATGCCGAGCATCAGATAAGTTAGCGAAACAAAAAGAAGTGAACCAACCCACAACTTTTTTCTATTGAATCTGTCTATCAGTGCACCCACAAAAAGTCCAAAAATAAGCCGAGGCATCATACGTATCACAAATGTGAAGGCGACTGCACCAGCTTCCCCAGTGAGTTGATACGTGAAGATTCCGATTGCGAGCATGTCTAACCAGCGCACAACCGCTGATAGCCCTCCGGCCATCCAAACTCCTCTGAAGTTAGCTAGCTTGAGTATGCTGAAAGCCGAATCGGAAGAATTAAAGTTAAACATTAGTTCCTTTGGTTGGAGTGATGGCTAATAGTACATCCATATTTGCGGCCGGACCAATCGCATAATTCGTCAGTGCGCCGTCGCTTGGGTTAGGATGTGGCGAGAAGTCCATCGAGGGGGGCGTATGCCACGAATGTCAGAAGAGATAAAAGACAGATTTTTGCAATTGCCGATACCAGGGATTATTGCAACACTTCGTTCTAATGGACTGCCATATACGGTTCCAATCTGGTGGCTACACATTGATGGTGAGTTCTGGATTACTGGCACCCATAGCAGGATTTGGTGCAAGCAGTTGAAGAAGGACCCTCGAGCATCACTCTGTATTGAGAATGGTGGCGACTTACCTGGTCATATGGGAGTCGACGGTACGGTAGAGTTGTATGAACTCCCATCATTTGATATCTGGCCTATTTCGAGACAATTAGCTGAAAAATACGTTGGCCGGGGTGACCCGAGTCGGGATGCTGATGTTGAAGCGTTCTTCTCAAATATGCAGACTGAACCACGGCTACTCTTCAAACTCATTCCGACTGTTTGGCGAGCTATTGATATGAGCGTTTACGAAGGTAAGAAGGCGGACCGTGACTTCCAAGCAGAGAAGAAACTTTCTTAGCAGCCAGACACTATGAGTTGATCAAGCCTCTGAGGACATATTGCAGAATACCGCCATGGCGGTAGTACTCTAGCTCAACTCCAGTATCAATCCTGCAAAGCACGTCGAGATCCGTATGCCGTCCGTCTTCGTATTTGATCGAGACTTTTAACTGAGTTCTTGGGCTGAGATTTTCCGCAATTCCACCAATGCTTATAGTTTCTGTTCCTGCCAAATCCAGATCTTGGACGCCTTGCTCACCGGTAAATTCGAGAGGAAGAATTCCCATTCCAATTAAATTTGATCGGTGGATGCGTTCGAAGGACTGTGCGATAACTGCTTTAACACCCTGCAGTGCCGGTCCCTTAGCGGCCCAGTCTCGAGAAGAGCCCGTGCCATACTCCTGTCCAGCAAAAATGATCAAAGGCGTATTTTCTTCCTGGTATCGGGCGGCTGCGTCCCAAATTGGCATGATCTCACCTGAATCAGCATGTTTGGTGAACCCGCCTTCTACATCCACCAAGGAGTTCTTTATCCGGACATTTGCAAATGTCCCTCTCATCATCACTTCATGGTTACCTCTCCGAGAGCCGTACGTATTGAAGTCTTTCTCGCCAACTTCGTTGCGGCCGAGATACTCAGCAGCTGGAGAACCGGAGGCAATGCCACCAGCTGGTGATATATGGTCAGTAGTTACCGAATCACCCAATATCGCCAAAATTCGACCGCCTTCAATGTCACTTATATCAGTTGGTTCTTTGGGAATGCCGTCAAAGAAAGGGGGTTTTCGAGCGTACGTCGACCATTCATCCCAGTCATAACGTTCGCCCGTCGGAGCCTCTAAACTCTGCCATTTTTCATCACCATCAAATACAGTCGAGTATTGTGTTTGGAACATTTCCTTTTGGACCGATGTATTGATTACGTTGTTAATCTCAGTTTGACTAGGCCATATATCTTTTAGGAATACCGGGACACCGTTGGAATCATCACCAATCGGTTCTGTGAGTAGGTCGATATCTGTTGTACCTGCTAGCGCATAGGCAACCACGAGAGGTGGAGACGCTAAGTAATTAGACTTCACCTTGTTGTGGACCCTTGCCTCAAAGTTTCTGTTGCCTGAGAGAACTGATGCAACCGCAAGTTGTCCTTCGTCCACTACCTGCTCGATTTCTGGTGGTAGCGGGCCACTATTTCCAATACACGTCATGCATCCATAGCCGGCCAGAGTGAACCCTAACTCATTCAACGGTGCAGTTAAGCCGGACTCATCCAGATATTCAGTGACTACCTTCGAACCCGGGGCAAGACTTGTTTTGACCCAAGGCTTGGATTTCAGCCCTTTTGCAACGGCATTTCGAGCCAGGATTCCGGCGCCCACCATAACTTCAGGATTGGACGTATTTGTGCAAGAAGTGATCGCAGCAATCACCACTGACCCATTCTCTATATCGTAGGAGTTGGCATCAGTGCCGACAGTGACAGGACCTGAAAAAGCGCCTTGTTCTACGTAGCTGGCTATCTCTGACGTGGCTGACGATTTCATCTTGGAAAGCGGAAGTCTGTCCTGAGGTCTTTTCGGTCCAGCAAGACTTGGTTCAATATCGGCCAAGTCAATGGTGATAGTTTCGCTATAGTTCGGGTCGATCGAATCGTTCGTTCTAAATAAACTTTGGGCCTGAGCGTAGCTTCGCACACGCTCAATTGTTTTTTCATCACGCCCAGTGAAACGCATATATTCAAGAGTCTCATCATCAATCGGGAAATATCCAACGGTGGCACCATACTCTGGACACATATTGGCGATAGTCGCCCGTGCCGGTAAGGAAAGATTAGATAAACCCGAGCCATAGAATTCTACGAATTTACCAACCACTTTTCGCTCTCGAAGTGCCTCCGTGACTCTCAAAACAAGATCAGTGCCGGTGGTTCCCTCCGGTAAGGTACCAACAAGTTTCACTCCCATAACCTGGGGTACAAGCATGGCAATCGGTTGACCGAGCATTGCTGCTTCAGCCTCGATTCCTCCGACACCCCATCCAACGACTCCAAGCCCATTAATCATCGTAGTGTGGGAGTCTGTACCAACCACAGTATCTGGGTATGCTGCAGGATTACCTTCTGAATCAATACCTTCAAATATGGTTTGCCCAAGAAATTCCAAATTGACCTGATGCACTATGCCCATTCCAGGGGGTACAACGCGCATACCCTGAAATGCATTCTGTGCCCATTTTAGTAAGAGATACCTCTCCGTATTTCGTTCATATTCTCTTGTGACGTTGAAACTGAAAGAATTAGTGTCTCCAAAAGCATCGACCTGAACCGAATGGTCTATTACAAGATCGACAGGGAGCAGAGGATTGATTTTTTGTGGGTCACCCCCCATCTCAGCCATCGCGTCCCGCATAGCAGCTAAGTCAACGACAGCAGGTACTCCTGTAAAGTCTTGCAAAAGGACACGGGCTGGTCTAAAGGCAATCTCATTTGCAGGCTCTGCTGACGCGTCCCAAGCTGCAGTCATCTCGATTTGCTCTCGAGTGACGTTGATACCGTCCTCACCTCTCAATAAATTCTCTAACAGGACCCTATGAGTGTATGGAAGTGCCGAGAGTTGGATGCCAAGATTTTTTGCCGCGATTGGAAGACTGAAGATCGTATATTTACCTTCATCAGTATCAAGTATTTTCCTGCTATTGAAGCTATTAAGCGACTTAGCTGGTCTAGGTAGATTAGACATATTTGATACCTTTCGACAGAATTAAATAAATTTTTCGGGCAATTGCTAGCTTGGTCTAGGACTGTGAAATCTTACGATTGCGAACCATATCGTGACCGAATTCTCGCCCACATGCATGACAGACAAATCCCAAAGCATTTGTATCATCATCCATTTGTTCCGGTCCTCGCCACCTTGGCATTAATTCCTTACCGATACAGCAATGGCTAATTGATTGCGGAGTCGGGGCTCCAGAATATCCCTGTTGGGGGCTACCAAAGATTTTGTTTAACACTAGCTATTTCCTTCCGATAACCAGGTAACTCCACGTATATATATCAGTTTTTAGTTAGTCAAGATAGTCCCTAAGTCGTGTACTTCTGGATGGATGCCGGAGTTTCCGCAAAGCTTTTGCTTCGATTTGCCGAATTCGTTCCCGAGTGACGGAGAATTCTTTACCAACCTCTTCCAAGGTTCTGGAACGTCCATCTTCTATGCCAAATCTCAACTCTAGAACTTTACGTTCTCGAGGGGTGAGGGTAGAAAGAATTTCAATGACCTGTTCCTTTAGGAGTTGGTTAGAAGCGGCCTCCTGAGGTGCCGGCGCACTCGGATCTTCAATGAAATCTCCGAGATGAGAATCATCCTCTTCACCTACTGGCGTCTCTAATGAAACCGGATCACGTGAAACCTTGAATATTTCACGAACTCGCTCTGGTTCAATTTCCAACTCGCGTCCTAATTCTTCTGCAGTTGGTTCTCTACCGAATTCTTGAACAAGCCGACGTTGAAACCTTGTTAGCTTATTAATCGTTTCGACCATGTGCACCGGTATTCTGATCGTCCGTGCTTGGTCTGCGATAGCACGGGTGATTGCTTGCCTTATCCACCAGGTGGCATAGGTTGAAAACTTATAACCTTTCCGGTAATCAAATTTCTCTACAGCTCTAATAAGCCCTATGTTGCCCTCTTGTATTAGGTCGAGAAGCGCCATCCCGCGTCCAATGTATTTTTTCGCAACTGATACTACTAGTCGAAGATTAGCGACCATCAACTCTCGCTCAGCAAGGTTCCCCTCGCTGATTATTTTCGCGAACAGCCGTCTTAAACTCGCCTCGACGGTTGCAATTTCCCCCTCGGTCTGCCCAATCGATTCAGCAACGCTATGAGGTTTTTGAAAAAAGCCTCGTTCACTTTTCGAGAGTTCGACCCCTAATTTATAAGCACTATCTCGGGAATATTCTGAGGCTTCATTCATTTCCATTACTAAGATGTCACTGATTGTTGAGAGTAGACGTAACTCGGCCTCAGCCCCAGGCTTGTGTGATTTCTTTCTCCGCCGCTCCATTTCCTTCTTCAGCTTGGCCTTAGTTGCTCCATCTCGGACAAGTCTCTGACGAGCTTCCTCAAAATCCCGCTTCGAGTGCCTTTCCAAGACGGAATGGACTTTCTTTGTTTTGGATATATTGTCGATCACTTGCTCGTCTAGGTTCCCATCTACGGCATCCCGGAAAATTGGATCGTTGATTCTGCTAAGGACATTTTGTCTTGGCTTCAGCGCTCGCTTGGCTACTAAAAACGAAATTATAGTGTCGTATACTTTCCTAGATCTCTCGAATCGTGTGATCAGCTGACAATAAATCTCCGAACTAGTTGGTTCTTCTCCATATTCATCATCCCATTCTTCTTGTATTTCCCGTATGAGTTCTCGTTGCTCTACCGAGCGCGAGAGTCTTTTTTCATCAGCAGCAGTTAATAGATCAACTTTGCCGATCTCACGCAGATACAGCCGCACAGGGTCTTCTAGTGAAGTAGCTTCCGCGATTACTCGCCTGGCGGCTTCGACATCTTCGTCTACAACCGCTGCTGGTGCTGTCTCAGCACGGACAGTCACTCCATTTTCCTGGAGTCGGCTGACGATCGATCTTAGTTTTTCGTTGCGTCCATCAGTTTCAGGGATTACTTGGAGTACTTCCTCTACCGAAACAGTGTTGTTTTTGTTACGACGCCCTCTTGCAAGTAGCTCTTCCAACCCTTCTTCAAGGGTGTCTATCTGGTTATCTCCAAAAACTTGTGTCGTCATACGTCACCTTACTCCTATCTATCTAAGAACCTTTATTTTCTCGATTTCATCCGAATTTTTTCCATTATGGAATCCCATTGCTGATTAATATCAGAACTATCATCAGTCCCGTTCTGGCGGTTTTCGAACTTAGTCTGCGCCAAATCCAAGACCTCTGTTCGTAGTCTCGCTTGTTCGCGTCTTCTGAGAATTTCCTCTTTCATACCTAATACCACTTTGGACAAATCTTTGTCGTCATATTCTGGGCAGGGAAGGTTATTCAACTCTGAAACACGGTCTTCTATCACAACTAAGCTCGCCGCATCAATGTCAGAATGACCAATTCCTTTTGATTCACCGGATCCGATGTCTGCATTATTTTTCCAGGCAAGAAATACTGCTTTGTTCAAGGCCTGTTCGAAAAAATTTTCCCCTATTGATATACCTGTTTCCCTCACAGATGAACGCTGCAACAGCAAAGCGAGCAGTTCAGTTTCACCATCTGGTTGCATTTGCTGAGTGGGTTGGGATGTTTTTGTATTCCCACTCACTATTTTCGGAGTTGATGCGTCGATGGCACCTAGGCGTTTCCTCAGGATATCTGGCTCGATATCTGCAAAACGTGCTAGTCGTCTCAGGGCCGGTGTACGCAGGAGTTCATCCTTTGTCCAGGCCAAATAGGGCAGGACACTCTCAACAGCCTGCTTTTTCTCGTACGAATCATTAAATCGTCGGTCGATTACTGAATCGATCAAAAAATCAAGTACGGGTTTAGCAGTATCAATGATCTGCTCATACTGCTGGATATTTGTTTTGATGAGTGAATCTGGGTCTTCGCCAGCTGGGAGAGTCGCAATCATCATCTGGATATTTTCAGACGAACCTGTATTAGAAATTCCTGGTGGCTTTGACTCCATAATTGAAGCCACACCTCGCAATGCGGCCTTTGCTCCAGCTTCGTCGGCGTCTAACGCAAATATGATCCTTTGTGAATATCTAGTGAGTTGATTCATCTGCTCGGAAGTGATCGCTGTCCCGTTTGAAGCGACTGTTTCTTCAAGCCCAACAGCATGCGATGCGATGACATCCATATAGCCCTCGACTACGATTGCCTTCCTTTTATCCAATTTTTGATCCCTGATTTTGGGAATTGCTCTCGAAAGGCCATAGAGCGTATTGCGCTTTTCATACAGTTCAGTTTTTGGAGTATTGAGGTACTTAGGAGTCTCCTCTCCCATAGCCCGGGCACCGAAACCGATCAGCCTGCCTTTAGCATCTCTAGTCGGGAACATCACCCTATTTGAAAAAAGGACTCGAATACCATTATCATATTGGCCTGCCACTCCAGCAGAGACGATCTCCTCCTCTGTAAACCCTTTAGCTCTGAGGTTGTCTAGGAGTTGTCTTCGATCCCGTGGTGCAAATCCTAGCTCCCAACTACTAATAGATTCATCACTAATTCCTCGGGTGCTTAGATATTCACGAGCTTTGATCCCATCAGAATTTTTTAACTCATTCTGAAAAAAAATCGACGCCGATTCGTTTATAGCAAGGAGTCGCTGATGCTCCTCATTTGTTTGGTGGTTGGCCCTGGAATAGCGTTGTCGTTCAACACCTGCTAGTTCCGCCGCTATGTCCAATGTCCTGTCGAAGCTGCACGATTCCATTTTTTGAATGAAACTCAATGAGTCGCCGCCAGTAGCACATGCTCCATAGCAATACCAAAGATCCTTACTGCTATTTACGACGAACGATGGGGTTTTTTCAGCATGGAACGGGCAACAAGCCTTCCAGTTTGCCCCGGACTGCTGTAGATCGGGTACGTATCTCGAAACAACTTCAACAATGTCCAAACGGGACTTAATATCTTGGGCTTCTGAATTTGTCATTATTAAGTATGACACCGATCGTCAGAAAAAGTTACGCCGAGTCGAATAAGTTCAATTAATTCATCAATCGCTGAGCACAGGTATGTCTGGTGGCATCTCTGTTTTCGGACGATTTCGAATCTGTTCAGTTAGTCGGGACTCGCGATTGACAATTTCGTTGACTATTTCTTTGAGACCAACTAGCGGTGAATGGGAACCAAGTACCTGGAGGGTATCCCATCGGATGCCGTTTAACGCATGTATTGCCTGTGGAGCCTCAGCAAAGTCAAAAGATGGCGATTCACTTGATAAACCCTTCAGTGATTCGATCTGCTCTTTTTCAAGATAAGCAAGTTGTAACAAGAGGCGTGCGATGGAATCAGTGATCGGTTCTTCTTCAGGCCACTGGACCGAAATGTTTGTTTGGAAGTCTTGATCAGTCACTTCACGCAGTGTGTTCATTAGGTCAGCTCTGGTAACTGCTAGTGAGTCAGTTAGCTCGGAATTGTTCTTTTGGGCTGGTTCCATCTTGGACTGATTATCCATAATGTCTCTCCCGTCTTATAATAGCCCGATTGCCGAGAATTAGACCTAAGTTTGTGGGTTAGCTAATTCTTGTATGTTAGGGTTGAGAGGAATACAGAGCGGGGTGCTCCAAGGCGTGAGTGAAGACTTAGTAAAGTTTTTTGGTGGGGAAGAGACAAATTCTCTTGATCCGAATTTACTCGGAGGTAAAGGAGCTGGACTCGCGGCGATGAGTCAGCTGGGGATCCCTGTCCCACCCGGATTTACACTAACTACCCTAGTCTGCAACAGTTATTTTGAGAATGATCATGACTTCCCGGCTGGGTTAACAGACCTGGTGAACGAAGGCCTCGAGCATGTCCAGAACATTACTGGCACCAATTTTGGCAATCCGGACAGACCTTTACTTCTTTCTGTGCGATCAGGTGCCCGTGTCTCGATGCCAGGCATGATGGATACGGTTTTGAATCTGGGACTCAATGATAAGACAGCGGAAGGGTTAGCTCGTGCCACGGGCAACCCTCGATTTGCCTATGACTCCTATCGACGTTTTGTTCAAATGTATGGCGACGTCGTCATGGGAGTCTCACGGACCACAGAGATAGAGGCAGATCCGTTTGAAGAGTTACTAGAAGAAAAAAAACGACTGGCTGGAATCGATGAAGATACTGAACTTTCGGCACAGAATTTGCAGGAGTTAGTTGTCGAGTTTAAGGAGCTAATTGAGTTCCGAACGGGCAAAGAATTCCCAGAAGATGTTCATAAGCAACTGTGGGGAGCTATCGGAGCAGTTTTCGAATCTTGGGAGACTCCAAGAGCAATCAGTTATCGACAAATTAACGGTTATCCAGGCTCTTGGGGAACCGCAGTGAATGTGCAAGCCATGGTGTTTGGTAACTACGGGCAGACATCAGGGACAGGGGTGTTATTCACTCGAGATCCATCCACGGGAGTAAATGAACTTTTTGGTGAGTACCTGATAAATGCTCAGGGTGAAGATGTC